>NC_018067.1 GCF_000255115.2 Desulfosporosinus acidiphilus SJ4 | reverse complement strand
CGGTGAGAGCATGGCTATCTATCATTTGTCTTCGCAAATAATAGGACGTTCAGGAGGGAAAAGTTCGGTAGCAAGTGCCGCTTACCGTTCTGGTGAAAAAATACAAGATGAACATATCGGGCAAACCTTCGACTACACCAAGAAAATGGGCGTGGATTACAAAGAAATTCTTGCTCCCGACCATTCCCCGGCCTGGGTGCAAGATCGAGGGCAACTATGGAACCAAGTGGAACTGGCTGAACGTAGGAAAGATGCCCAACTAGCCAGGGAGTTAAATATTGCCTTACCCAAGGAACTCAGCAAAGAACAGCAGATTGAGCTAATCCGGAGTTTTACCAAAGAGAAATTCGTGGATAAAGGCATGGTTGCCGACATCACCATGCACCACCTAGACGGTGAAAACCCTCATGCTCATGTCATGCTAACCACCAGGGAAATCGGACCTGAAGGATTTGGCAAGAAAAATCGAGAGTGGAATGATCGGGAACTGCTTAAAGATTGGCGCAAGGAATGGGCAGAACGGACAAACCAAGCACTTGAGAAAGCAGATATTTCAGAGCGCATCGACCATCGAAGCCTAAAAGATCAAGGAATTAAAAACCGACTACCGCAAAAACACATTGGTGTTCATGCCAGTGCCATGGAAAAGCGTGGCATTCAGACTGAGCGCGGAAATCAAAACAGGCTCATCCTGGAGATCAACGCAGATTTAAAATCGTACGATCAAGATAATGCAGTATACAAACAGGCTGAAAAGCAATATCAAAAAGCTAAGAGTGAAGCAGACATACATGCAAGCAAGCCAACTCCAGTACAACCCCAACCAAAACCATTGGGGCCAGAAGAAAAAGAAGTCAGCAACGAAATAAATACTCGGGATAGGAATAAAGCGCATGAGAAACCAACCCCGCCGATCCACGAGCAGACACAACCAACAACGAGCTTTAATCAAAGTTTTGATGAGATTATCAAAGGCATGGAAACGGACGGAAACACGCAATCAAAAGCGTTGGAGCCGATGGAAAAGGAAGTTGGTAACGGAAGAAACACACTTTCTGTTGACGATTGGAAAAAGGAAATTTTACAGGCAAAACAGGTCACAGTACAACCGCAACAACAACCCCAGGAAAAGACCTACCAGGAGATAAGAGCAGACTTCGACCAGGCCAGGATAGAATTTGGCAGACAACAAGAAGCGATTGATAGACTTGATAGTCAGCTACGTTCAGAGACTTTCAAACTGCAAAAGTTTGACAACTATGAGAAGCGGATCGGCGAGGTTGAAGAGAGATTAGGAAAGCTAAGTAGTTTCAAGCCATGGCAATGGAATGAGAAAAAAGCCCTGGAACAAAGCAAGGCGAGATTGATTAAGGACAAGCAAGCTGATTTTGGAGAAACGGAGCGAGGACACATTGTGCAGCGCATCACGCAGCTGCACAGTGAAAAGAGATCGAAAGAGAAGAAGCTGCCTGACTTAGAAAAACGCTATAAGGAGACAAAAGGCACTTACGATCAACGCTCGGCAGAGATAAAGGCCATGAACCGACAAAGGGATTTCGTCAAGAGCAAAGACCTTTTAGAGCGGTATCAGACCGGCGAGAATATTTCTGACAAGGATAAGCAGTTAATAAATTCTTTCTCCAAGGAACTGAACATTAAAAAAATCCGCATAGAGAGCCTAGATCGAGCGAGATAAAGGCATCCAATTTACAGAAATTAGGAAAAGTGGACTGTGATTTCGTAATATATGCCAAGGGGGAGAACGACCTCCCCCCGCATCGAATTGTACCCAGCTCAACCGCGCAAGGGGAAAAATTTTCTCGACGAAAATTTGTTCTTGGACCCTTGCACTGGGTAATTCTTTTGGGTCTTGGGTAACGGTCGCTAAGGGGGAAGTCAGGCAGAAAAGGGCGCATTTTCAAGTCCGAATTTCCGTAAATTGGACATGGTAAGTTAACGAGCCTTTGAGAAGTGTCAAGGGTGATGCGAGGGATACCGCAGGGCGTAAGCCCGAGGATATGCTCGTCATCATCCCATTGACACGTGCCACGAACCAATAAGCTGAAGGACGGGGAACGTCCCTTTGACCCAAAATTCCCTCCCCACAGCAAAAGGGACTTCCCCTTGGCTAGCGCCGAGCGTCTTCGGTCTTCGTTTCCCCTGACCCGAAATTTTAATACATGCAACGCCCTGTTCGCAGGGCGTACTTTTTTTTCCAGTTGGAAAGAGAAAAATAAGGGTAAAATTGCATACCATAAATTTACATAAATGGAAGTTGAGAAGTGAAAAAACGACGGAAAAACGACTATATTTTATACATAGACATAAGGGAGGGTAAAAAAAGTGAGGAATTGCAAGTGTTAGAGCTTGTCTTCATATACCAAATATGGTATGTTGTATACCAATAATGGTATATGAAAGTGAGGTTGAAAAATGGAAATTGAAAGGGTGGGGAAACTCAGTAAAAATACAATTACAACTGAGTTCGATTTAGAAACAGGTGAGATTAAAAGACAGTATGCCGTTGTAGAAATCCAGAGAAAACAAATACCGGGAGGTTTTTTTATGGCGATGCAAGAGGGATTTACATATCTAGCGAAACTTGATTTAACTGGAGAACAACTCAAAGTTTTATTTTATATCATGGGGAAATTGGACTTTGAAAATTATATTCTGCTTCAGCAAAAAGAAGTTGCTGAAGCCTTAAACATGAGGCAACCACACGTTTCTAGAGCTTTTGTCCGTCTTGTTGAAGCAGGAGTTATTCATGAAGGCCCGAAGGTTGGTAAAGTCAAAACTTATCGCCTAGATCCGTCTTTCGGCTGGAAAGGCAAAGGTAAAAACTATGTAAAAGAGGTCAACAGATTGCGGTTAGTAAGAGGGGGAAAACATCTTTCTAAAAAGGAGAATTAAAGCCATGACAGATGAGCAGATCGAGCATTGCATAGCTCAGGTAGATGGGAGCTTTGCCATGGAGGGAATGTCTCTGACGGAAGAGGACAAAAAGGTTCTTAGACGGTTTGCTAAAGGTGAAATCACTATGGAGCAGGTCATAGCAAGTGCGAGGGAAATTTACGGTCATAGCAACGAAAAATGAAAAGTTGCAACGAAACTTTTGTTTCTTTAGCCAAGATTCGATAAGGACAAATGACACCCTGGTTAATACCAGGGTGTTTCTTCGTCTAGGTAATATACACGAAATCACCGTCCATTAGAATAATTATAAACAGGCTTTTAAACACCCTTCTAAGCCTTTGAAAGCTTGTCCGGGGTATTGAAGCCTTCGCCACATCGTTATAAACGAACCACGCCCTAAATTTTACGCTTAGAAGTCATTTTCTTTTCTTCACTCTGCGCTTGAATAAGGGGTGATTTTTCCTCGATATATTTTGCCACTTCAGCAAAGGCATCTGGATGACTGCCAAAATAGTTGGCCAGAGCTTCAGCATCGTAGGTACTTTTAACAGGCAAATGACTTTCTATGATCGCGCCGATCTGAATAAGCCGCCTGGTTCTCTCTTTCCTGTCCATGGTAGAGATTTTATTTCGAATGAGCTTTTCTCGTTCGGCTAATTGCTGTTTCTTTTTTTGGATTTCTTCCAGTGTTTCCATCATGCTTTTACGCATAACTGACACCCCCCTCAAACATTCGCATCTAGGATTGTTATTTGTGATTATATCACAAATAACAATCCTAGTGCTCGTTTTCGTGGACTGCTATGATTGCACTACTCATGCCCTCGTAGTACAATCATAGCAGAACGAAGAAAGTCCGAAAGGCGCACTTATACATTGCTCCGCAATGTGTGCGACAGGGATTGCATCCCTGCACCCTGCAAGCTTCGTGATTTATATTTCAATCCTTTGGATTTCAATAAAACACTCAGCACGAAAGGA
>NC_018066.1 GCF_000255115.2 Desulfosporosinus acidiphilus SJ4 | reverse complement strand
CTCGCACTTCCTAATACAACAATTCTGGTTTTGCTAAGTAGTAACCTTGAGCTAAAGAAACGCCTAAAGTCTTGACCGACAATAAATGTTCAGCCGATTCAATTCCCTCGACAATGAGATTCGCTTTAACTCTACCGGCGTGGTCAATCAGTGACTTGATAAGGCTATTTCTTGCCATAAGATTAGGCGATTGGATCAAACTCTTATCTAATTTAATATAATCCGGCTGAATGAGGGCCAAAGCTTCCAGGTTAGCCGACCCTTTTCCTAAATCATCTAAAGCCAAGGCAAAACCAAAATCACGAAGTGATTGAACTGCTGGAAAGCGTATGGCGGCATCTTCTGTTATTTCCAAGACAACCTTGTCTTTAGGCAGCTCCCTCCAATCTTTAGGATTAGGAATACTTGGATGGACATTGATAAAAAGTGGATAGGGTACTACGTCTAACACATCAAGAACTTTGCTTAAAATCAAACGTTCCAATTGTCCAACCGTCCCGAACCGTTCTGCCGTTCGAAAAATTTGATCCGGAGCGAACTCATCCCATCTTGATAGAACCTCGTAACCAAAGACACTCATATCCGAGAGCTTTATTATCGGTTGGATTGCTAATTTCGTGGCAATTTTATCTTCCAGGATATCAAAGAGAGCAGACTCTAAAGGATCAATCGACGCTGCAAGGTTTATAAAAATCATCCTCCTTTTGAAAATTTTGATCGCAAGCGATTAATTATAGAATCCTCATTCAACGTAGTCCTAATGGACCAAAGATTACTCATAAGTGAATTTAGAGCATCCTTGTATTCTTCATCACCCGCAAAATATGGTGAAGTAGCAGAAATCTTCCCTTCTGTTACGGTTTCATATTGCGCCGGTATATACCCAAGAATTGGCCGATTCAGAATCTGAAGGATAGCATCTCTTTTCTGCGACCTGGATTGATAATAGGCATTCACCACATGATTCATCTTGGAGAAAGGCAAGGACACAGAACTAAAATCCGACTTATACCAAAAAGCAAACGGCTGAAGATCCAGAGTTGAACAAAGTAAGATCCTGCTGGAAACCTGCAAGGCTACAGAACCGACCTCATCAGGAAGCGAAGATGTGTCCAGCATGATAAAGTCAAAGTGATTACGCAAAGAATCAAGAAGAAATAAAAACTCATCCGGTGCAAGTTTTCTATTCGGTTGTCCGGGTACCACAAATAAGCCGGGAGCCATTTGAAAAAACTTGATTTTAGTACCGGTTTTAGCTAGCTCATAAGCTGCAGCAAGTGTAATTACTTCCGAACTCAAAGGATCTTTGACCCATAGCAGCAAGTCAGAATTATTGGTGGCATCGATCAGAAGAACCTTTGCTTTTGTTCTTGATAATGCAGCTGCGATAGCCAAGGAAAGAGACGTCTTGCCTGAGCTTGGTGGACCCCATATAGCAAGAGAATCTTTCCCGGAACCACTAAATAAAACCGGCAGATTTTCACGATGTGTAGTATCCCGTACGATATCCGGAGAATACCAATGCCTTGCCGGTGCTAAAACTTCCGGGATGTGAGCTGCATTAAAAGGAAAATACAGCTCGACATTGGCCTGCCGCAAAAGGAGCGCCGTTACAGATTTATTTTCTAAAACGAGAGTATCCGGAGCGAGAATTATTTTCCGGCCAAACCCCTCCAGCTGTTGAAAGATCATTATTTCTTCTTCAGATTTTGCATACCAAATAAACGTGTCGTTACTCGCTGGCGGCGGGATTTCTGTTGTAGGGACCGCCGTTATACCGGCTTGGCCAAAGGCTAAACAAAACGGCTCGGGAACCCGGTAAAAATAAATCGCCATAAAAAGACCTCCATCAGGAAAAGATTACGTTCATTGTGTAGGCTGCTGTAAAGTAATTGCTCTTGCAACTTCATCTAAAAATTCTCGGCTCCAATATTTCGTTTGAAATGGATATTTAAAAAAATGCAGCAATGTGCCGGCCCTCTGCGCTACCTCTGATAATCTTTCCGGAGTATGCTTCGAATCCATAATCAGCCAATGATAAGATAAGGAGGCTAAATCCTGGGCATTCTTATAAACCGTTTCCGGAAGATTGTCTAAAAGAAGAAGCCCTCCGTGATACTGGAAGGCTTGCTTTTTGGATTCTTTGAGAAGAGACAAGGAATACCACTTAAACCTAATATCCAAAAACGCCTGTAATTGCACAGGATGAGTTGCATCACAGAGCAGGGCAAATTGACCATAATCATCCAAGGCTAACACTCCTTTACCTAAAATAGAATGCGTGTATGTATGCATCTAGGAATCAGTGAATACATGAGTAAACCAACATACATATGAATGAATGTAGGAACTTACAATCATTTACCTATTCACTCGAAGCCACCCATTCCTCCGGAAATATGATCTTCCCTTTAAGGGCATGAACTGCCAAACAATCGTCTGTATCTGTTATACGAACTTCATCGAATAAATTTTTTTGTAAATTAACATAGTTGAAAACTTCTTCTGGTCCAAACAATGTAACTTTGGGATAATATTTACCTCCTACCGTTTCAAAGCAATAACCAAAAAACTTCTCCTTATCTTCAGTAGCCTTTTCTGAATCCTCATATGTTTCTTCGGGTTCCGAATCTTCATAGGGGTCTTCATCATCATAGGGATCATCAGGCCCAATGTCCTCACCTATCTCTTCTTGAAGTACCTCCACCGTAAGGTCAGTATCATTTTCTATACAATTATTAAATACCAGATTAACTCCTCTCGCTTCAGTAAAATCGCAACGGTTAAAAGTACATTTCTCGAAAAGTACATTGTCAAAAAAAGCCTTATAGAAATAAACACGATCAAATGTGACATTCAGAAACGTCACATTATCAAAGCATGCGTTTTCAAAATGACTGTTAGTTATAGTTAAATCCTTAATCACTATTTCACTGACTATCTCATAAATCATTGAATTCCTATCAGAAAAATACATCCCTGGACAACAAAGGTTTTCAAATTTCACAGGTTTTCCTTCATGACTTTCAAGAAACTTTTTAAACAATTCTCCCTGGCCGGATGGAAGAAAGAATAGCCACTTATACTTGTTGTCCGAAGACAACTCAGCCACTTTCCTGTTCAGAAGATCTCTTTCATTAGCCACTTCTTGAAGTCCGCCCTCAGTATGAATTAGCTTATCTCGTAATCGCTCTAATTCCTCTTTCAGCTCGTTACGCTCTTGACGCATGGTTATTCGATTAAATATATTCACGGACTCAGACCTCCTATGTGATTATAAGTACTCCACTCCCGTTGACAGAATGGGTAAAGCCTGGAGGATTTAGTCCGAAGGACCGAGGCGACTAGCCGAGTCCGAAAGGGTTTCTGCTTGCTCACTCAAATACGTAACCTGCCCCCGTCGTTCCTGCTCTCGTCGTTCCTGCTCTCGTCGTTCCTGCTCCCGTCGTTCCTGCCCCCGTCGTTCTTGCCCCCGTCGTTCCTACCCCTCGTCGTTCTTGCTCCCGTCGTTCTTGCCCCCGTCGTTCCTGCCCCCGTCGTTCCTGCCCCTGTCGTTCCTGCCCCCGTCGTTCCTGCCCCTGTCGTTCCTGCCCCTGTCGTTCCTGCCCCTGTCGTTCCTGCCCCTGTTCTCCTACCCCCTACCCCCGTTCTCCTACCCCCGTTCTCCTACCCCCGTCTTCCTACCCCCGTCTTCCTACCCCCGTCTTCCTACTGTTCTTGCTCATCTTTGTCCTGGGTTCTGGGTCTCCCCTTCGCCGCCCCCGTGATCTTGGTCACTGTTTTCTAATTGGTATATATTGGTATCTTATTACTGCCCGTCCCTCATCCTGCTTAAATTAGCGGTCGAGGAAGGGGGGTTCCAGTTGGCACAAGTGGAACCCCCCTTCCTCGACCGCCGCCCCCGTTGGATGAGGGATGGGCCGACCCCAGTCATACCAAGGGATTCAGCGTTTAAACGGGGGCGGCGAAGGGGTCCAACGCAAAATCTTAAATGTCCGTTCATTTATAAAAGACTTATCTTAAGAGGACTAAACTAAAAGGACATAACATAATCGGACTAATCATAAACGGACATGGCGGTCAACCGCCATGTTTAAGTAAAAAAGTAGCAGCATCCATTGGAGAAGCCTGAAAGTCGGTACTTGATCTATCGGGAACCCCAATAAACTTTATAAAGTCTAATAAAGCACTATCTTTCACAAGTAGTCGTGCAAGTGGTAGTAACGATCTTTCATCTCGATCAGGATAAGTATCACTTATACGTCCGACCATGACTACAAACTCTTTTCCTAAACGACCATCATTTTTGGCTATCAGCCGTAATGACCTCCAAACGTTCATTTTTTCACGAAAACGTCTTTGATTCGCTGAACGTTCTAATTCCAGGAGCCAAGTAATTTTTTCACCTTCCTGACTTGGCCAATCTAAAACTGCATCCGGATAATAAAATCGTGATTTTGAATCCGATAATTTTACATCAAGAGC
Source organism: Desulfosporosinus acidiphilus SJ4 (assembly GCF_000255115.2). NCBI lineage: Bacteria > Bacillati > Bacillota > Clostridia > Eubacteriales > Desulfitobacteriaceae > Desulfosporosinus > Desulfosporosinus acidiphilus. Next base: position 55,962 of record NC_018066.1, on the reverse strand, counting down.
AGCAATAGCTTCCCCTTCAAAAAACCACTCCCCCCCATTGCTTAAACAACGACTTCCAAATTCTGCTACCAAAATAGAATGCTGCATGGTCAACTGACTGGGAAGATGAATATTGGTTTCGTCAAACTTATCCTTTTTTAGCCGGTCCATGTAAATAGGTAATCGCGTATGCTCTAAAATCTGAACTCCCCTGGAAGTTACTGCCCAAATCCAGGGGAGACTTCCCATTTTCGCTTTAGCCCTGGGCCTTATCCGCGCTAGAAGACCATAATCCCACAGAGTGTTTAGTCTCCTTCTACAAGCCCGATCAGCGTCTTCACTCTTCCGATCAGTGTTTTGCCAAAAACATGCCGCAAGCTGCTGAGTCGTAATAAATCTAGCCCCCAATATCGTTGCAAGCATCTGTGCATCCCTAATCTGTAAATTTACAGGGGACTTGTCTTTATCCAATATGTTGATAATCGGAGTATTCGCGTTAGGACTATCAGACATATAAAGTTTAGGAATTAGCCAATTGTTCCATAGACTCGTGCTGAAGTTCATCGTCACTACCTACCTTGCTTGTTTTGGGTTTGACACTTTCACAACGTGATTGGAAATACGCGAGAGGATCAACTAACGTTTCTCTCTTAGCTTTCCATATAACCTTTTTAACTGCTGCCTTAACCGTTTCCTCCCCGTACTTTTCAACGCAACTTAAATAGTCTTTGTCAGTAATGCCAAGATGAGATAAATCATTAGTGTCGGATTGTATTATAGTTTCGCCTGACCCTTCAACTAATTCTGTTGAATGAGTTTCTTCGATTTTATCTGTTATCAAATCATTTTCTTGTCTTACTGCTTCAGGTGGGAAGTTTTCAAAGAAGATTTGGCGCGGTATGGCACCTTGATTGGGTCCAACAAAGCCGTGTTCTTCAAGTTTTTCCATAAGTTTAGTAGCTGCAGTATAACCAAGCTTTAATTTGCGCTGGAATAAGCTAATGCTGGCCATCTTCTCAACTCTAAGAATCTGGACAGCATCTGGAAGGAGATCGTTAATTTTATTGTCGTTATCATTAGGTTCTTGTTCTGAATTTTGTTGCGGTTCAAATGCTTGAGCTATCGATGTCGTTGCAACTCTCATGATCTCTCTCGTAGTGGCTGGTTTTGTGGTATGTGCTTTAGCATCAACTAACCATTCAGGAGGACAAGTCCCCCATGGTAATTTTGCATCTCTATCTTCTTCGGAAGTCTCTGGTAAAGGAATTGTCTCTCCAATAAACGCTGGTTTTGGTGCCCCGTTACTAAGAATACGGCATATAACTCTATAATCCGGAAGGTTGAATCGATCATCTGGACCAATACTTAGTTTATCTTGCATCTCAGCATCCGGTGAAATTAAGTTTGAGTAAATCCTCGCTAAAAGTTTCGCATAATCCTCAGTCTCCTCTATCTGATTAGATCTGAATATGAAGAGATTTTGGATCAGTTCTACCATGGACTCCCTCAGTTTTTCATTTTCAACTTGTTTAAGAAATTGTAGACCAACTGATGATTGTAAACCATAAGATCGACCTTCTGCCATAGCTACAGATATAGCTTCACAGACCATTCGGTGAATCTCATCCACAAGAACAGATGTTTTTAACAGCCCGGCCAAAGATCCATTACGTCTAATTGTATCCCATACCGCAGTAATCAAAAATGTACCAATGAGGTTGGACTCCATTTCATGGAGATATGCACCAGGTTCTAAGTTAACAATAAGAATACCCTTATCTCTGATCAGGCGACCAAGATCCAAGGATTTGCTTGGTGCTAAATTTTGCCTAACAATGTCATAGTCATTAAACTCATTCAACTTGTTGAGTGGTGCCGAAAGGTGTTCAACAATAGCCCTGGCGTTCTCTTCATAGTCGTTAGCTTTAGACCTTAGCCAATCGGAAAGAGGTCCGTTAACCATATCTGCATAACGGCCCCAAAGTGCCGGATTTTGGAGAAAAGAAACAACTGCCGAGAATCCTTCTGCTGCCTGGTTTGTGTCTAAAATAAAACGCATAGCGTGGCGAAGGTAATCTGATGAACGCGGCCCTATGGCCTCTTTTCCCCATCGTTGAATCATCCCATCGAGAATACCTGAAATTTGAACGTTCTTATCTACTTCCTGAAGAAATGGATTCCATCCCCAATCATTATTAGGTCTCGCAAGTTTCCACGTTGCTACCTTTCTTCCTTCTGGTACAAAATCTCTCATTTCATCAGCGAATAAACCTTTGGGATCAATAAGAATTACTGCTTTATCCTGTGTGAAATCATATTTGGCAACTTGCTTAAGGACGGTTGTTTTTCCTGTTCCTTGTTGTCCTATAACCAGGATGTTGTTTTTTCGGTCTTGTTCTAACAGTTCTATAGGTCCATAATCATCCTTTAGTGGAGTACAACCATTGGAATTCCTTGTTAAGCCTACTATGCCCGGAGCTCTGCGAATGGGGGACCTGGTTAATCCTTGAGCCCTAAGTCGAGCTGAAGGTAGCTGCCATATGGTCGATAAAAAAGTACCATTAAGAAAAAACCTCAGTGCGAAAGGCATGAAACCAGGCATCCCGGATTTAATGAGATTAAGAACCCATTTCTTTCTGACGATAACCATATGATAAAGCCATTGGTTTTCGGCATCTGATGATGATAGCGCACCCCAAAGCGATTTGAGATCATCCGTCGAAGGAGCAGCAATGCGGATATCTACTCTCCACCAGCTGCGGCCAGCCTGCTTTATAACACCCTGGAGTTGAGCCTGGTCTCCTATGCTCAAAGTCGGATCGGCACGATCGATACCAGCAAGGGCATTCAAGCTACGTTGGTGTTTACGCTGAATTTCCATTACTTTATCGGAATATCGATCCGGAAGAGGTTTTAATGCTAAGTCCAAAATAACCGGCTCATGAAAATTATCCATTTGGCTTAATAAATCTTCTGTTACTGAATCTGTATAATCCCGATAACTCCTGAATGCAAAAAGATCCGTTCGCTTGCGTGGACGCACCACGGCTACGACTGGTTGATCGGGAAAGACAATTGTAGAGTCATATGGCTCGACACGAACGGAGGTCCATGTTGCTTGAAGGCTTGCCGTAATATTTTGAAAGTATTTATCTGATGTACGTAATAGTAGAATTAACTCACCGTCTGGTTGTCTATAAAGCGCAAGGTTCATAAGATTATTTCCAAGGATATACCGAAGATAACGGGTACTCAGAATTTTCGCTGCAGTATCAAAAAAAGCCCCTACTTTTAGAGGGGTTGCTAGGTCATCCCTGGAAAGTAGAATACGGTAAGTCCTCATTTGTTTCCTTTGCCGTTGCCGCCAATAGAAACGCCAGATTAGATAAATTGTTAACAACGTTAGCATATAGGGAATCATCTTAATAACTGCATGTAAATATGGTATGTTCAAAGAACCTATACTCATTGTAGGAATATGTGGATGAAAAGGCGGTAAAGGCTTGCTGTTCATTAATGATTGAACAAAAAGGAATGTATTAAACTTAGGATCTAAGTAATGGGGTAAAAACACAAGCAAAAAAAATAAAGCAATAATAATTAAATACTTTTTCTCTTGATGATCCAAAAAAGGACTATGCGGTTTTGGTAAATCCGACAAAACTTTACCCCCCTTTATTTAAGATAAAGTGATGTTTCATCTCCCCCTGATGAAGTAATAAGGACACTATCATTTGTAGATAACTCAAATCCCAAAGTATCAACATGATAAACAAGCGATTCTTTAGGTAATCCTGCAATATCACCTGATTGAGGATAAACTGTGACAGGGCCAAAGCTCCCATGGGAACCTTTTATTGTGACATTTATAGAGGATGGATTATCCTCTCCTATTCGATCTCCCTTTATAACGATTGTTGTAGAATGTACCCCACCACCATTGTCAATCGCATACATCGTCCTTGTTTGAGTTTGATAAGTTGCCTCACCTACCGATAATGTCAAAGAATTACTGTCAAACTGAACAAGATGAGCTAACAAAGGATTAATATCTAACATATTATAAATATTAGTTACTCGTTCAAAATAAGTTGGGTTGTATTTCATTCCATTCTCTGGAGTTCCACCATTATAAGCGTACAAGGCAGCACCAATATCATGATATTTTTCATAATTGGCTCCTAAAATTTGTGTTCCTACTGTGATATTTCTAACTGCATCATATGGATTGTCTGAAAGTCCATATGCAGGCCAGTTATTTGAATTGATTTGACATAAACCAGCATCGATTGTTCCATCGCTATTCTGATTTGAGGCTAACCAATTCCCTTTACTTTCCCATGCTATATCCGATATAACCCATAAAGGAGGAAGCCCATGAGCTTGACTTTGAGCGTTAATTATTGGCAAATACGCCATAGTATTCCCAATATTATCAGTAGGATCTGTTGAATCGCTAGAATTACCTCCAAAAATGACTACTACAAGAATGATAAGGCTAAATAGGAGTACAAAAGGAAGTGTAAGGATGATTCCTATGAGCTTGCCAATAGGAATATTATCTGACGACAGTTCCTTCACTCCCTCTTCGATATTCACTGTCTAGATCAATTATCATTGGATTTACTGATTTATTTTCTTCCTGGCAAGACTCAAGTCTTAATTGATCCTTACAAAAACAGTTCATTCCCCTCCCTGCTTTAGCGACAATAGCCCAGTTTTGATTATCACGAGGTTCAAATTTATGAAACATAACCTCTTTATCTCCACTTGATAACCCTCCACATCCTAGAAAAACACCATCATTACCCATCCTTTTCATCCTCTCTTTAATAAAACCTAATTAGTCCTCCTCAGCATCATCATCCGTTTTTACCGCCGCCTCTAATTCTGGCGGGAAGAACGATTTAAAATGAAATACTTGTCCATCCTCTAATAAACAAAGAATATGACCAACCGGAAAATTAGCTGCCGGTACCAATAGTTGAGGGTCAATCCCCACGTTTAAAGCTGCCTCTCTCAAATCAACAGCCGGTTGGCTTAAGAAAAACTTAGCAGAAGAGTTATTCCAGATAGGCCGCGTATTCTCATGCAAGGCATCCATGGCACTCTGCGATATTGCCGTAACACCAACATGAGCTTTCCGGGCTTCACGATATTCCCGAACAACCCACATTGACATTACCGGATCATTAAAAAGATTATGTGCCTCATCAATAAATAAAGATTTCTCCTTGATGTTTCTATAAGCCCCAAAGAGAGTTATGCAATAGTCCATAACAATAGCATAGGCAGCTCGTGCAAAGGGGCCAGGAACCGACACCAAATGATTAATACCAAATCCTACTACAGGATTATTAACGTTAATCGTAGTTTGGCCGTCAAACATATTACTGGTGCCGCCTTCAATATACGGTTCCAATGCCTCTGCAAATTCCGAAAATCCCTTATTAATAAATTCTTTGTGAAGATCCGATAATATCGGCCATTTGTGGTTCGGTACCCATTTTATACCGTACAATTCATCCTCTTCCGAGTGGTAAACTGATGCCCAATTATCCTTCGTAAAACCACAATGCCCATACACAGAAATAAGACACTTCTCTATTCTGGCCTCGGCCACAGCATCATTCGTTGAAATCCCTAAAAACGTTTTAATAATTGGCTTCAAAATACTGATTCTCAGAGCTAACGGTCTTCCTTTGGCTTGAGTAGGGTCTTTTTTCTTTCGTAATTGCCTTGGATCAGGAGGAATTACAAAAGGATTTATTTTAACGTCAACCCCTGCGCCAAGCGTCATATAATTGCCGTCTAATTGATTAACAATAGTTCGATACTCTTCACTTGGAGAAGGATCAAGATAAATCAAAGGTCGCCCTAGTATATGTTCTTGAGGGGAATATTCTTTGATAAATAGACTTTTTCCAGCTCCCGAATCCGCAGATACATACCAATGTTGATTTTTATGTTTCCAACGGTTAATTGAGAAGGGATTTTTTGTCCTTTGATTAATTCCTAGGGGAATACCGCCTTCCTCAAAGTGATCTAAATTTGTAAATGGAAAAAGAGAAGCTAAAGAATTCGTCTCTAAAAGCCTCATGGCAAAAAGAGGTCTGCCACCAGGCATACCTCCGCGATACGTGTCTGCTTGTTCCCAATCAGGAGATATCATTTCGGCCGATTTTTCTCTCGCTTTTCTCTTGACTTCTGCTTTAACAGAAGGAAGTTTAGAACGTTCAACATCTTGAGTATAAGTGAGCAAACTTACTGAGACCCTAAAAAATTTAGTAGCTCCTCTATTAACAGCTTCACGAAGATTTTCTGCGTCTTGAATCCGTCTTTCTAATTCCGGATCTCCCACACCTTTCTTTTTACTTTCTCTATAAGATGAATTTTGAAGCCTTATTGATTTTCCTAACTGTTTAAGCGTTTCAGTCGTCTGCTGTGGAACTGCCTGAATTACCAAAGAAGAAGAATGTTCCGGTAAAAGTTGATCTGTAAATCCCGGCACCCCCATTGGAGGCCAAAACCCTAATTCAAACGGTTGGATGATATTATCGCCTATTTCAATATCATTAGGATTTATGCTTACACCATCTACTACAAACGGATCTCCCCGACGACTTAAAGGCAAATTGGTTTTTACTTCATACTTCGATTCTTTTGCTTTTTTAAAGTTTCGCAAAAGATTAACGCGGGATATCAAGTTAATCCACCTCCCAAGGTAACTTCTTATCTGCTTCAACTTGCGGTCTCCGCATTTCCCCAATGGCCAAAAAGGAAAGAAATGCGGCAAGGTCGTCTCCTTCTAACCTTTCACCACCTAAGCGAAGTTCTGAGGCTGCCTGAGAAATATTGCTAATAGCACTGTCCAAAATAGAAAAGGCATCCAGTTCTCCCAATGTTTCGTTTTTCTTTCGATTTTTTGATTTCGGCGGTCTTACAGTGACAACAATCCCACCCCATCGCTGAAACAAATTTCCTTTAAATAGATCCGAATAATAGTTATACCACCACCAAGCTACATCAGAAGTATTCAATCGCCCTGCATTAGCCTGTGTTTCCGCAGCACGATTATAGCGGTCAATAAGTTCTTTAAAATCTGATGGATATTGCAACAAAACAAATTGAAGAGTCAGTGAAGGATCAGGATCACCGGCGAACGTTCCATTTAAAAGTGTTGCAAAGTTTACTATCAGCTTAGCTGCTTGATCCTCAGACAAAGAATGAGATGGATAAAGCGCCGCATTAACGACGCTTGTCCATGAATTTGGGCCAGTTTGATATACATCCGATCTCGATGTTGGAGACAATTGAATAAATTTATTACCGTAAGTCTTTTTTGCCAACCCTCACCAACTCCATATATTCTTTTTCCGTAGAATACCAGGTAGATCTATATTGTTTTTTTAACAAAAACTGATAATTCAGTCTGGCTAAAAGTCGCTGCCATCCTCTCCGAGCATTCACAGGTGTTTTCCACACCAGCCAGTAGGATGCGATAACTCCCGGGAGCGCAAATAGAACAGCAATTTTGGGACTTCCCGTATGAAGACGCAAAAACAAAATTCCTGGTGAAATTAACACCAGGAAAGCAACTAAATCATTCATTTCAACACTCGCCGGGAGTCCAGGAAGAATCGGAGCTTTGGAAGCATCCGAAGGAATAGGAACAGGAGGTAATTTCATTAATTTTTCCTACCTCCTTTTACCAAAATAAAAATCTTTCAGATGTTGAGGACCTGTAAAATGTTCTGTCTCTTTCTTACCAAAATAATGATCATTTAAGTGAGCTGGACCAACAACTTTTGTACCACCTTGTACAATAAGTTCTGTTGGCGATAAACGAATGACATTAGAATCTACCCCTTCGTCAACTCGACCATAACGAAGAGATTCGTCCCCATAACTAGAATAGCCACTTTGATAATCTTCCCAGTCTTTATCCTTGAAGCCCATCATATTACCCCCTATTTCTTAATATACGGATTAGGGATACTTGAAGACCTTAAAACAGGGCTAGTGGAAGTAGAAGAACTTGCTTCAGTAGAATTATTAGTTTGATTTGTTTCATATTCTCTACCATAACCAAAAGACCGGTAGGTATCAGAAACATTCTGAAACGCATTATCTAATATCTTTGTATCAACTGTAGAAATATTACGTGCAGCTCTTGTAAAGTCTGTCGTAGCTGAACGTGTTAATCCTTTAGCCGCCAAATACGAAGGATTTTGGTTTATGGCAATTTCATTTGCTATTGCTGAACCAACTCTAGCTTGTGCAGTATACGGATTCTGAGCCATTGCCTTCTCACTTAATGCCTGTGCTTCTCCTATTTGATTAATTATACCTTGACTTTCCATTCTTCCCAAGACCCTATTTGCTTCATTTGCAACTTGCAAAGCCCTACCAGCCTTGGAAAATTCCCCAAATCCCAATTCACCGGCAAATTGTTTGGCTGCCAGCTGCATTCCGGGCGGTACTACGTTAGCCCCCAAACTCTTCCCTACAAACATTCCCATACCGGCTGCAAGTGCAGAATGATCCGACGTAACTTGATATCCGTTAATCATGCCCCTCAAATATGTATGGGCTTTGGTACTGAGGAAGAGAATGACAACACCTGTCGCAAAATTGATAATCGCCATATCAGGAGAGTCAAAAATATTGGGATTCCATATATCAGTACCCGCCTGATTACCCCCACCAGTCATTACAAAAAACCCAAGGTAAACAAACAAGGCCATAATGGATTGTGAAAAAATAACACTTCCCATTTCTTGAATTAACCAACTTATACTAACCATTCTTTTGTTGAATACAGGCAACATAAATGCTACAGGAGTAAGCACAATCATACCGGCTAACTCACCATTACGACGCAGCCAAACAACAATAGCTATAATGACCGCTATTAAAAAGACTACAGCAAATACAACCAGTCCCATTAAAGGACCTAAATTTGAGGCTGTCACTACTAGAACTGTAGGCAACGTCCAAGCTCCAGCTGTACTTGGAGAGATATTGTTAAATTCTCCGATGATCGCACTTACAATCATATTGTTAAGTGGGACAAGGACATCCATAAAAACATACCAGCCGAAATAGCCCATAACAATAGCGATAAAGGCTCGACCTACAATATCTTGGACTGAATCATCATTATAAGCAGTTAGTCCGGAACCAGACAGCTTGATAAAAGCCCATATGCTACCAACTGTAACAAACGTGACCGATACATTCGCAACTTTATCGTAAATTTGATGCAGACTTTGGGGCAATTGAGCCGGAGCCAATATTAAGTTTGTCAACACCCAAGATACGAAATGAAAAAATGGGTTTAAAATCGCCGACGAAATTTGATAAATAAGTGTTGCGATGATTGAAAGCAATGGTTTACCTCCTTTCGAGGAAAGGCTTATTGCCCTTCCTCTTCAGGTTCGTATTAATGGCCTAATGGTGATGTAAAAATACTTATGATACTTCCACCCAGAAAAGCAGAAACGGTCCCTTTTAGAGCCCTTTTTTGCCATTTTTTCGCTGTTTCCTGGGCTTCCACTTCATCAGCATGTGAATGCCAAATAGACGCAGCAATCCATGCGGCTCCACCAACAGGCGTTGCAATAGTCAAAAGCTTACTGCCTAATTGATTACCATAATTAACAATATCACTGGCACCATCAGCCAGGGCTAAACATGGTGTTGACAATAAATATCCAGCCACAAAGGCCGCAACATATAAGGAAACTTCGCTTAACAATCGACCAAAACGCTTTCTAAATTGAGCCTTCTTCATTAAGAATCTCCCTTTCATGTATACTTTTATTTAATAAAAAGCTTTCCTCCTTCTTGAATTGCTTTAAATACTTGTGGAAGTGATTCCAACATCCTTTGAATAACATCGGGCTTCAAATGAAATAGAACCTCAAAAAACACTACTACAAGAAGCGCAATAATTTATAACACCACCTCTTTCAAAGAACTTAAAAAAGTTTCAAATATCACCTCCCTAATAAAGTTAAATAAAGGCATTCATTAAGAACAAATTGTCCTAATGAATGCCTTGTAGCAAGCGTTATAGGCAAGGAAAACGCAAACCATGTTTGTCATTTATTCTTGCATTTTCCCTACTTGCTCTACTTTCAGTTAAACGCTGCCCTCCTATTCTTTTCGCCCATGCATCATTGCATTTCGCTAAACCACTCAGCTTAGCAGCTTTAAAAGGCACTTGAGGCATCGGGGAATCTCGGCCAGTAAAGATGGGATCTCTATAATCAATATATTTCTGTTTTGGCTTAACTACCGATACATTATGCTTACTCGCTAAATTACGAATATGACCAGGAGTTTTTCTATAGGTCTTAGCTACTTCATCTACAGAGCAGCCGGCTTTCAAGTCACGTAAAATAAAAAAAGTCTCCCCATTCACAATAACCCCTCCCCTTTGGGCTTTTACCCAAAGGGAAAAAAAACCCCCGCTGCAGAAGCAGCGGGGGTTTAATCCTGACTTTCTTTTTCTTTAATTAGGCGCTCTATAAGCATCGGTGCACGAGGATCTTCATTAATCAATGCTTTCCAAGGTTTCGAAAAAAAAGCCACAGCTCTTAATTTTGGTTCAATTATAAATTCTGAATCAGACAATTTCGTAGTTAGGCGTTGAGGATCAGTACGTGTAATACTAGCATATACATATCCCATTGCACCTGGTAGAGGTATCTTTTTACCATCCATAAATCCGTTCTTCGCTATTTGCTCATAAGCATCTAAAAACTTACGGACCTCATTAATAGTAAAGCCTGTGACCTCGGCGATATCGGATATTAATTGAGATTGTTGAAGGGCACGAGGCCTTTTTGCCATGCTTTATCCTCCAAATATTCTGAATTTATTTCTGCGTTTCTATATTAGGATATCACGAAAATATATGTTAGCCAATAAAAAACACCTCCGCTTGAGAGGCATATTGTGGAATATTATGTCGAAAACTATTATAACTAACCTTTCCGGACATGCCAAATGGGGCGGCTGCTAATAGTCAGACGTCCACCGTTCTTAAGACATAAGTATTTTAAAATTCGTTTAGATTTAACTGACGAAATTTCAGAAGTCTCAATAAACTGTCAAAAGCAATAATCAATTGATTACCAGTCATTAATACCTCCTTTAAATCATCCAATTTATGTAAATTAAACATATTACTTATAATATTACTTATAATATCATTATAATATATGTAATATGTTTATTCAAGACTTTTCAAAAAAATAGCGTGCAAAACAATTCAATAACAATATCGCTAGTGGAATGAATGCTAAGAAGTTATTAGAAACTCTTCGTTGAATCGGATTATCCGATAGACCATAATAGTAATACCACCTTGTATTAACAAGGTGGTAATTCTGATAAAAGGGTAACCGTCCTATCTATAGTATCCCGTAAAAAACTGTGAGTATATTTATCGAAAAAACCCCATCGTCTTTTCGATGGGGTTTACTCTTTGAATTCCTCTAGTAAGGTTTCTATTAATTTAATGGTTCTAGGATCATTATGTATCAGTTTTTTCCACGGATCTGAAAATGTTGCCATTGTCTTAACTTTCGGGAGAAACTGTACTTCACCATTAATTAACGGGGAATTTTGAATCCTTGGTTTACTAGTAGTTAAAGTAGGATAAATATAACCAGCTCCACCTGGTAAGGGAACTTCCTTATTATTAAGAAATTCATTGCCTGCAACTTTGTACCAGGTTTTAAATATCTTACGAATTGTAGCTATAGGTATCTCACTTTCTTTAGCTATATCCGATACCATTTGGGCCTCTGTATAAACTTTACGTGATTTTTTTGTCATTCAGAAAGCTCTCCATTATATCGATTAATCAAAGAATTAATTAAATATAGTAATATTATAACCATTAACACATCTAAAATGATATATCTTTTTGAAAAGAACAAGATATATTTTTGTCGAAATCAGTGAAAAAATGCTAGAAATAGAAGAAAGTGTCCTTTAAATATTCGGACACTTGATGACATGCGAAAATAATTGGCTTTTGCCAATCATGATAAATGTATAAATTTATTGGCCTATTAAAGATTTAAGGCCATATTTTATTTGAATCCTCTTACCTTCGGTTACGGAGGATCTTTTATTTCCTTGGTTAAGTTGCCATGTCATATTTAAGGAGCTAAGAGGCCCGAACTTGCCAGCAGCTATAGGGACTCTTAGAAGTGCAATATCATTGCTTCCACATTTAAATAATTTAACCTTTTCGTACCGCCTAGCATCAAGTGTTTGTTTTCTGCGTTTTTTTTCATCTTCACTTAGAAGTTTGCGTTTAGGTAATCCAATTCCATGTCGCGTAGCTAATTTATGTACCGAACTTTCTCTCTTATTAAATTTTTTTGCAGTCTCTTCTATAGATGCACCATTTTCTAGATCACGTAATATTAAACACGTTTGACCATTCACACAGCATCCCTCCAATAAAGTAAGGAGTGGGTGCCAATGCATAAAATATTAGTTCCTTTTGGCAACCCGACTATCTTAGCATAAAAACCTTAGACTCGTAGTTTTGCGTCCTTATCTTTCGATAAGTTTGCCCTTTTCAATTCTTTGAACTTAAGTCAAAATTCAATTTTTCATTATATATAGTATATTATAATTATATCCTATTGTATATAGTTGATAGTATTTTTTGTGAACCATATTCATTTTGCAGTTTTTGCGACAATATTATAAATTAATTGGACCTAGATATTTTGTGACAAATCCCCCTGTTGAAACAGGGGGACTTAGTATTCCTTTATTATTTTAATACTCGGAAGGGACAATATTTTGTTTATCACTCTCGGCAATATCAGGACCATTATAATTCTCGCATTATTATTCGTCAACTATTATTCGCTATTTTTCGTGTATTTATCCTTATAAAATAATATCCAAAATAGTTGAAATAATGGATGGTGTAATTTGATTAATAATATTAAAGATATAAGAACAAAAAAAGGTAAAACGCAAGAAGAACTCGCGAGACAGCTAAATATCTCCTTGCGTTCTTACCAGTATATAGAAAATTCCAAACAACTTCCAAATGTACTTACTGCTTTAAAATTAGCTAAATTATTAAATACACGAGCTGAAAATTTATACACGATAGAACAGTGTGATTGGATTTAACAACATAGCCAAATAATTTTAACTACTTAACCTTCCTCAAAATATAAAAGTGCCTTATTTCAAAAAGCACTTTTACTTATATCAATAGAATTTAAGTAATCTTGAAATTCCTGTGGTTGCTCAAAGAAAACGTCCTTGCTCATATTCAAAGCATCACTTACAAGTTCAAGAACCTTTTCTATATTACCTCCAGCGCCCCTTTCGATGAACGCATACTGTGAATAACTTACTAAAGGTCTCTCATCAATAACAATATATTTATTATAAAAATCTTGTTGAGAACCTATTAAATTTCTCAGAGTTCTAAGGTTTTTAGCAGCTCTTTTATAGTCCTTAAAAACCGATTCTTTTAAATATCCACCTTCAATAAGAGCCGGCTCCACATAACGACGGATTGCCTCTTGAGTAAAAATCGAACGGTTAATCTTCTTAATACCCTTCCGTTTCTCATTGCTAATAACCTCATCAACCTGATTCGTCAAATCCGGATTCATATTTAATTCGAATCTTCGCTGCTTTTGATTTTCTGTAGCAACTAATCCTGTTTCGCTTTCTTTATCGTAAACAGGATTTACACTTATAGAAAAGTCACCGCTGGACAGCATTGACCCCCATATATCCTCGATAATCTTGTAAACATCTTTGTCATTGGCAGCTGCATACTGAACAATCGCGTCTTTTAGTTGCTTTGAATGCAACGAAATAGGAACTCGTACAAATATACTTTTGGCCACAATTATTCACGCCCTTGCTCAAGATCATTAACTAACTGTTTCGCCTCAACGTAGAGCTTTAGCCTCTGTTCTTTTAGATCCGGATCTTTTTCCCTCTGAAAATCCATGTAAGCTTCTCTCTTGAATTTTTTAAGTTCTTTCAGCCTTTTCTCAAAAACACGTTTCGGCTCTAAAATATCTGCAATTTCCTCGTCCAACTTTAAAAGCTGTGCTTCAGAAATTTTTACTTCAAAAACACTTTCGTTGAGTTTCACAGACAATATTATACCATTCGCATTGTTAAGCGAAAGATCTTCTGCAACCGGTACAGTCATCCTAACTCACTCCAGTCAACCTCTTTTTTGTGCTTTAGGCGATTTACATACCCCATCATTTTTTTAAGATCATCTTCAGCCACGTAGATTTCTCCGCAACCACAACGCTGAACAGGAACATTCGTTATTATACAGTCCTTTAGAGGATAACTGGTCCTTGCAGAAACTAATGAATTCGACCGGCAGCTTGGGCATTCCATAAATTGGCCTCCCTTCTATGCCATATTATAACATTGTGTAAACTATATAACAACGCGTTTAAAACTTCAATAAGGATATGAAAACCAGGTCTTCAAGGACCTGGTGACTTACATTTAAATAAACCATCGTAATTTTAGCGCAAAGATGGACGTTCGCTTTAATTTCTCATCCATTGAGTATGATCGATCCATTGTATCAACTATGCTGCCGTCTTCTTTGACCCACGAATTACCGGCCCACAAACTAAATGCCCAATACAAGGCAGCATAGTGACCACTTCCAAAATCGGTATCAAAGATTTTTTGCCATCTAATTTCGCGTCGTTCGGGTTCGACGTGTACCATAGCCTTAGCGCGTAACTCAGCGTCAGAGGTAATAATGTAAATGGGGGCTATCCATTCCTGATCCGTTTGCAATTTACCAGGACAAAGTGAAATAAAAGCCTTCTCGTGTTCTTGGTCATTAAACACTTTTGCATTACTCATAATTATCCCTCCTAATCTGTGCTTACTCTTTCTAAGCTATAACATTCCCGACGAATACCATTAAACACATCGACTAGATTCCAATACCTTTGAACTTTTTGCGACTCGTTAAGCTCTTTAGAAAGCATCACTCTGGAAATACATTCTTCCAAAAATAGCGTTTATACGGGCTGCTTTAGAATCAATTTCATAAACTGGAAGAGAAAGATCATTAAAACCAGCATCTATACTTAACGCTCGAAACAATTTGTTCATTATTCAGTGCTATAAATTGACTATCATTCATGTGAGATATGCCAAGGTGATTAATCATCCACAGTCCCCCTAAAACCCTTACTTACGAACTCGAACTAAGTGACCTTCCCCAATATAAATAGCTTCATCCCCACTATGAATCGAGACTTTACTCTTAGGGTCAAAGCTCCACTCATAACGACCGTTAATCCAACCATCACCAAACTTTACCTGGATGGCACTACCGGCATGAACCGGCACGCCCTGAACATAATGCCTATAGTTTCCCGGTCCCTCATGGCCGAGAATAATATTTCCTTCCACCCAACCCTCCGGAAGCGACGTTTCCTGAACCATTGGATCTTTCTCCTTAGTCCAAGTACGGCACTTTAAATTCATATCACCGGGAATAGGTTCAACCCAATCCGCCGCATAATAATCCCTACCAACCCAGTTAGATAACTGCTCTTTTGAAAAAAGAATCCGGACATTATCCATATAAGGAGCTCGCTCATACTCATTATTTGCTGTATGCCATCGTTCAATCTGATAGGCCCAAACAGCAGTTATAAAATCGTCCACACTCATATAGTTGACTACAGGCAAAGACTTAGCAAACTGCGCTCTCTTTTTCCCAACAGCTCCCTCTGTCAAATCTTCCTCCATCCGATCCTCATGACGATAATCACGATAAAGCAGGAACATGCACAAGTGATAAGAGAATATATTGATTTTGCCGGACATATGTTGATCAATTATGTATTTTAGTAAAAAGAGTCTGTCAGACTTCTTTTCCCTATCGAATCCTAAACTATAATCACGAAGCAAGCTTTTAAAAAAGGCAATCGGATAAATATATTCATCGTTTTTTTCATAACGAAAACTCTTCCGTACAATAACCGGCCAAACCGTTCCATAATAATTTCTTTTAGAGTTGACTTCTTCTAAAACTTTATCCAATTGAGCGATTCTATCCTCAATGACCATTTCCATCTTTAAACCTCCTTTGTGAATACATTATAGCATTTACAAGTGTCAAAATTCTGAAACAAAAGCTCAAAACTTCTTAAAACCCGGAACGCCTAAAAGCAAGCTTACAAAACGTTGTAAGAGATTCCGAAACCTGGGCAGCTGTCCGGTATTTTTTTATTTGAAGAGCCCTATCCAGCTCAAATTGATAAACCCTGATCTCATTTTTAAGCTCCTCAAGAGTCATTATTCTAGGATCTTTATAATACAGAACTTTCCCTTTCATCCAAACCCCTTCTTTCCCTGTACTCAACAAGAACTGGGCTAAAGATAACACTTTCCTCCCAGGAGGGGTCCGGGGCGTTAGCCCCGGACTTTACTGTCTATTTATGATTTCAATTTAGCCATTTCATCAGCCAAAATCCATAAAGCTCTATTTAACTTGACGTTGTTATCAATAGATTGTACAGGCCGTGTCGTAACTCTTTTACCTGACGCAGCTCTACCACGTTGCCCCCCTCTCATCAAATTTTCTTGTACTACGTTAAAATTCGTCCAAAGGTCCTTTTTATCGTCTTCATAACGCTTCGGAACAAGGAGCTGCCGAGACTGAATCGGCTTCTTGGGCCATGATTTGTGACATCTGGCGAAACCGTATCATATGCTTGGTAAACTCGCTTTTACCTTCAATTCGGCTTTTCGACTGACACGCAAAGAACGGCATGAACCCTTCGGATCTCAACCCCTCAACAACCTGTATCGTAGGAATATAAGCATATCTCTGCGACCTGGAAACGTGCTTATCTACCGCAAAAATACTTGGAGCTACCCTAATAAGTTGATCATTTGTCAAAGGCTTATCCTGGTTGATCCTCGTCACATTACCAAACTTTGTAGCTAACATTTAAAAATTCCTCCTTTATTCGTTTGAATCTAATACTATTATAATATTGTGTACATAATTTGTCAATAGTTTAAAGGCATAAAAAAATATATTTTCTTCAAACCCCGACCCAAACAAATGTTTACATCTTGCATCTCCGAGCCGGTCGTTTCCCCCGGCCAGGGTCGGACCAGTATTACGCATACATCAAGCCGGGATATAAATTTGAGCGACCCCATAGAATCGCTCCTTTATGCTCCCGGCTGCTGAACAGTCCGTCTTGAAGTAGACAGGGTCCCCGTGTGGTAAAATGAACCGCCGGTGAGGGGCGCAGACCCCATATTGTCACACCTTAGCAGAGCCCCTCACCGGTGATTAACCCCAAATACACGGGGTGGCTACTTCAAGATTGCCCTGGCCCCTGCAAAGCCCTACTTGATCGTTCTTTTCCCACAACCATTTCCCCAATATGCGGTCTGCAACGATTAGGAGCTGTCCGCATTTTAATTCGTAGCCGCAATCTTTCTGCCATACCCGCTAGGAACAATGGTTGTGGCTACACCTTTTTCAAAAGCACACTACTCCTTCCTACACGCCCTCTCTCCCATCCCCTTATAAGCGATATACGTCTGCAGGAGCCTGAATACTACGCCCCAAAGATAAGCATCAACCTTTCAGCTGCAGCCCTATGAGATTTCATCCAGGATACTACGACATAAACATCCGATAGACAAGCAAAAATAATACCCATGTGCAACAACACATGAGTAACATCCCTAATACAGAATGGGTAAAGCCTGGAGGATTTAGTCCGTAGGACCGAGGCGAATAGCCGAGTCCGGAAGGGTTTCTGCTTCCTCACTCAAAGGAATAAAGCGTTACTTCCCCTCAAGCCTATACATAAGATCCTGCTCATTACCAAGGTACCTCTCAGTAAAATCTTCTAAAGCCATAGTATTCAAATCATCCGGAGTAATCCGGTACCCATTCGTAAGCAAAAAATTAATACGTTTACAAAGACTCATAAAATCCCAAAAGACATCATTGGGAAGATCCAACTTTACAGTCGTTTGAGACTTATAAAAAATAAGATGTGGTCGAGCTTTCATATCCTAACCACGCTCCCAGGAACGAACAATCACCAGCTGGTCCCGATCCGGATACTTAGACATAATACGCTTAACGATATCCTCATCATCAAGAGCAGCTGCTATAAGATCACATAGAGTTTCGTTCAAAGACGGACCAGAAGAATCTATCCCCTTACAATTCAGATTTAAATCAAAAACCCTACCCCAAAGAACTTTTATCACACGTAATGGATACTGATGTTTCTCACCAGCGTTTTTAACCTTAACAATACTCTTAGAATCTAAAACAACCGAATTACTGACCGGACGATTACCTGATAATTCAACAGCCGGCAAAGGCTCAGTCTTAACCTTTCTTTGTATCTGCCCTAACGTTCGAAAACGCCTAACAGCACCCCCCACGGTAAAAACCTCCCACCTGATATCATGAAATCATAGTCATTTTTATGCCCAAAAAAGGACAAACATGATTAATTCCATAAAAAGGAGGAAAAGATAACAATAGAGATTAAATACACAAGGAAGGAAAACCATGAACACTAAAACAAAGTGCGAGATCAAAAAAAGACTTGAAGAAATGGGAGAACCCACTGATGAGCAAATAAAAATACTCTCAGAACGGATCAAAAGACACAAAGAAACCTATGGAACACTTAACTATCAAGGATGCTTTCAAAGGCTAACAAACCTCTTCCGGAAACCCCTCTCTCTCAAAAAATAATAACCAACCAAAAATAAAGCTAAATAACCCGATATCATGATATCAATAATCACCTAAAATCCCGCTAGGGGAGAGGAAAACTAAAAGAAAAGCCTGAAAGCAGAGAAACCCCTTCTATCGATTAACTTCCCCGGAAAGAACCGTCGGTGCTGTCGTCATTTGGCTTACGCCAAACTCCTCCAGACCCACTGATCATGTTTTTGGGAAACAATAACGAAGAATCGCAACAAGAGGAAGTACCCGCAAGACCCCCCTTCCCCAGGGATGGACAAGTACCCCCTAGGGATGAATGGGCTTTATGCACTATTGGTAGTCCCTTAGAAAAGTCCTCAGAACCCACCGCAACTTGATACTGAGACTCTTCTAAGGACTTCAAAAAAGCATCGGAAAGACAATATGAAGATGAAGCATACCGCCCATGGCCAACGGTGGCAGTGACTATACCCTCCTCACGAAGGGCAGCAAGCATAAGTTTAAAAGAACGCAAAGCAACTCCTAAACGAGAAGACCACGCTCTTTGTGTCTCAGCAACCGTACCATACCGCAAAAGATCCGAAATGATATCATCTTTAACTTCAAAAAGATGATCTCGGCGACGATTACGAGGTTTTGCCCATTTGTACCAACCTTTTATACGAGCAGAAAGTCCCGTAATAGATTCTAGGACTCGTGAAGATGCATGATGTCTTCCACTCATAACCGAACGAAAAATAGTTTCAATATCGGATAAAGGCAACGGCTCTTTAATGGCTCTATTCCAAGAATGGAGCTTATTACGAATATCAGAGGCCAAGATACCGGCATCATAAAGACAAAGCCCTAAACCATAGGCCCATTTATTCCGGCAGCCTCGTTCAGCAGCTGCATCTTGAATACGTTTACCTGCCGGTGTTGCAAGAACGGTACCCACAAAGACCACTTTCTTAGGCGCAGAAGCAGCCCTAGAAGGTCGTTGAGCATCATACCAGGTGCATAATTCATCCCATGAGGTTCGAGAATAATGATCATAATAAACAATGTTTTCTTCGGAAGGTCTACGGACCCAACGTTCCGGCCCAATAGCGTTAAGGTCTGCCCCTAGAGCTTTAACCATTGCTTCATGGACCTTATATTCCTTGGCCAAGAGAAGTTCATGTTTTATACGCAAAGGAACGTCAAAAACATTCCACGCTTGATAGTGACCAGGTGTGGCCGTAGCGATAATCAATTCCGGTAAAGGCAAGTGTGCAGTGTAGTAACGACCTAATATATCATCAAACGTTGTTCCTGGTTCACTATCAAAGTCACAGACAATGGCCATAACATGACGAACGTATCTCCTCTGTCTACGACGGCCAAAAAACGTTGAAGACGTTATGTAAGTCTTCTCACTTTCTAGTAGATCCGGAAGCGTCCAAACGAGACGAGCGTCAGATTTAACATCTGCAGAGAATAAAACGCCGGTATCCTTGTGTAATTTTTCAATTTTATAGCGACTTATAAACGGTAAAACAGGATCAAAAATCTCATGCAGCATTAAACCACTCCTTTCCGGGAAAAATAAAAAGGATTCAAACGCAAATACGTCTAAATCCTTAAACTTCCAGAAAAAAATAGCTTAAATACAGTAAAGTAACCCTCAAAGACTTGTCAAGAATACCGTACAAATGGTATAATTATGACATGTCTGAGAGATAACTCAGCTAAATTTCTCCGCAAGTACGGGTGAAACGCTTTTGCGGATGTTTTTAGAAAAAAGTCCTTTTGGCGAAGGGCTTTTTCTTTTTATTCACTTTTACTTAATGGAAAATTTCATATATTGAAATTAGAAACTCGGGAGCTTTCTCTACAGGAGGGTACCTATGGGTTTCTTTTTTCTTTTTAGTGAACCCATTTATAATTTTATCTTATCCTGCCTATCCGTCTATCTATTGCCGCAGGAAGGATTCTAAAACATTCGACAGGAAATATGTAAATCCTTCTATTGTTGGTACATTATTACCAATTTGTATAAGTTGCTGGAAGCTCTGCCTATACAGTACCACCAGTCTATTTCATTCGTCAAATTTTTGTAACACGGTAAAACCGTGTTACAGTTAAACAGTTTTACCGTTAAACCATAAAACTGTTTAACAAAAATATTATTTGAGAAGATTATACGATATATTGTAAAAGTAGTAAATGGATTATATAATCTATTTTAAGGGGGTGTAGGAATTGGATGATAAGAGAGTTAGTCCTTTGGATCTTGAAGATGTTATGAAAATTAGTGAGATTGCTAAAAAGGTAAAGGTGAATAGCAATACTGTCACTCGCTGGTGTAATAAAGGTTATTTCCCAAATGCCTTCAGAGTAGGTAGTTCGTGGCGCATACCTCGTGCTGATGTTGAAAATTACATTAGACAACAGACAGAAAAAGAAATTAGGGAGGGGAGCTAATGGCCGGTATCAGCATTTTAAACAGTTTTGTTAAAAAAGATCGCAAGGCTTACAAACTTAAACCAAAATGCCGGGTCATAGCTCCCCTATCACAAAAAGGCGGCGCCACAAAATCTACAAGTTGTGTTAACATAGCTTCTGTTCTATGTGAAATGGGTTATAGAGTCCTAGTTATTGATCTCGATCAACAGGGCCATTCTACTATGGGTCTAGGTGGAGACAACTTAGAATGGGAATATACGATGGCTAATGTCCTTGATTATGAAAAAATCATTGAAGATTTTGATCCAATTCCCATTGAAAAAGCTCTAATGAAAACTCTTTTTGAATCCAAAACAGACGGTTCACTCTGGCTTATAGGCGCGAATATTACGAATGAGGAGTATAGCGCAGCTCATTATAACGACCCCAGTAAGAAGATGTTACTTAGTGAAGAATTAGACAAAATTAAAGATAAATTTGATTTTATAATTATTGACTCTCCCCCAGGACTTGATTTCTGGAACTGGTCGGCTATATTTGCCCTTGATTACATAATCGTACCATTAGAGCCTGGCCACGGTGAGATGAGAAGCTATAATGACTTTATGGAAACTCTTTTGCAAATTAAAGAAGTTAATCCTAAGCTGAAACATCTTGGAACTTTCTTAACAAAGGCAAATCCTCAAACAAATTTATACAAGGACTTTAAGCAGAACTTCGAAGTTAATACTCCTGGAATTCTATTCGAATCCGAAATACCACAGGATACAAAAATTAAGGAATCACTTGGATATGGAATACCTGTAACCCTTTATGCTTCAAGTTCAAAAAGTTCTAAATCATATTGGTCACTTACGGAGGAGGTGTTGAAAAGGTGTCAGTTAATAGAAGCCAAAGGGTAAAGAATATGTTCGCAGCTCCTAAGACAGTAAATTTACCCACGGATAATCCAGCAACACCGACAAGTAACTCTCCAAATATAGATCCCTTAATTAGTTCTTCATTACCCATTAATCCGATTGATGAAACGGAAGAAAAGAATGATCCTCTAGTAACCCAAGGTACAAATAACCCGTCTAATGAAAAACTTGAACAATTATCTAATGAGCAGGAAATTGATAATGTTGCTATGGACAAACCTTCTTCAGTACCGCCTAAAAATGAGGTCACTCAAAAGAAGAAAACTACTACTGATATGCCCGAAAGTAAAGAAACTAAAGGTTATATAGGATTTAAAGTGAACAGTAAAATAAAAGAAGATTTGGAAGAACTGGCTAAAGATTTCGCATATCTGGCCAGGAAACAATACGGACTTAAAATTAAGGATGATTCTTCCTCTATCCTACGTGCCTTTCTTATTCTTGGAATGAGTTGTTTTACTGAAAAAGTTAGACATAAGACTCTTCAAGAATATGATCCTGAATCAACAGTCGAAGATGAAATATCGCAACAACTACTAGCAATAATGAGAATTCATAAGGTTGAAATTGATGAAATAGACTTCTAGGCCCCATAACTTTGAAGGACCGAAAATCGGGTGATTTCCGGTCCTTTTTAATTTTATTGTTTATAGGGATAGTGCAGATGCTTCATGAAACATGATCGTCTCATTTTACCGTTATCCCGTTAAACCATTTCACTGTTAAACAGTTAATCGATTTTACCATTAAATAGTTTTACGGTTTAACTATTTTATGGTTTAACCGTAAAACCTTATTACTGTTTGATCGTTTTCCCGTTTTACCGTTTTGCTATTAAACTGTTTTTAAGTTTACTATTGAATGGTTTTACGGCTTAATTATTTTATGGTTTAACCGATAAAGAAGAAAATAGATTGAAGCTTACAAGCCGGTATATAACCGGCTTGTTGTTTAATCAAGAAAGTAAAGTTGGATCTTCATAAAATACTGTTTCGTTATCGGAGTCAAAAGGAAAATAATTCAAATTACTCAAAGGAGAAATTGCATTGGATAACGAAAATAACAAAGTAAGAAAATGTAAATATAAGGAGGCTAGATCATGTCAAGTATATTTGATTCAGCTCAATATCCAACCCCTATGGATTGGGATAAAATTTATGAAGAGAAAAAAGTATCATGGGATAAAATACAACTTACTCAAACCGGGGGGACCTTTAACTTTCTGGATTTTCAAGGGATTGAGTTGAGTTATTGGCTAAAGGAATTTAATAATCGGGTTTTTGATTTAGTATGTAGTTATGTGTTAATGATGAATTACTATAATTTAGGAATTCCAGATAAAGAATGGTTTATATCTCCGGGAAGGAATGGGGAGAGCGTAGAGTATTTTCCTCATTTCGAAAGCAAGCATCACCATTATTTGTATTGGTTTGGCTTTTATATGGACAGCTATTATTCACGATATTCTGGCATTCTAGATACGATATACCACTTGATCAACATCAAGTATGATTTTAATGTGGAAAGTATCTTAGGTTTTAGAAGAGAAATTTTAAAACAACTAAAGACTAGCGATAAAGAACTTTTTAAGTTTTTAGATTCTATAAAGGCTAATACTGTGTACTTAAGAGTGAACGAATTTAGAAATAATATTACTCATAATTTTAGGCCAAACCAAATTGATTCGGGCATTAATCAGAAGAAACAAGGTGGCGGTATAACAATAACGACTATGTCAGTTGGAAATTACACTCCGACGAATGAATTTGTTGCAAATATAAATGAGAGTATAGATTTATTAGCATTCATTGTGGAAAATGTAAGAGATAAAATAGAGGCTTAAATACCCTCTTAATAATACAGCCCCTTGTTCTCATTATGGACGTGGGGCTGTTTAACGCAGCATTCATTATAGGACCATACCTAAAGAAACTTGAAAAATAATGAGAACTGCCAAAGTGTAACGGCAGCTCTTTTCATAATCTTTGTTATAGTGGACTCAAGCAGGAGTTTGTCTCTATTCAATTGAATATATAAATTGTTTAAAGAAGGAATTTATATATTCATAAGAGAGGGATTTCCAGATGTTAAAGCGGGATAAAAACGGATTTCTTCAAATTTTAATGGAGTTAGGATTTGATACAGAACAATTTGAAGCATTTGAAGAAGAGAGGGATGATTCACCAGCGTTCGTAATTAGGCTCAAAGAATCACCTATTGCATTTTGGACTAGAAATAGTATTAATAGCTATAGCGAATATGATTGTGCATATATATTGTTTGGACCAACCTATTCGTCTTCAGGGTATTTTCCTGACCAAAGGTGGTCTGAGGATATAAATGATGTCTATAACGAATTCAGAGAATGGCTTACCCGTCACGTGAAACCATATTTAGAAGAATTATCGGTTCCGGATTTATGGAGTCAAGTAGAGGATCAACAGGACGTTTTTGGTATGTTGTTAACTGAAAATGAGGATTTCTCAATGTTTACGAACGAAGAGAGAGTTCAATTGGGAGATGCAGTTCGAATATTTCGATATAGGATACAAGAAGTGTTTGAACCTACTCAAAATCAATTAAAGCAAATTGATTATAAACTTAATTACCTTTTAGAAGCGGCTAATAAATTAAATAAATTTGATTGGAAAAGCGTTCTGCTTTCCACCCTAATTGGAATTGCTACTACAATGTCATTAGATACTAATTCAGGTCGAACCCTCTTTTATATTGCTAAACAAGTGTTCACAGAGACAATAAAACTTCTTCATTAGATCAGGTAAATAAGCTTTAGGTAATTTGTGACAGAGCCATATGTTTGATTGTACTTTTAAGGGGGAGCATCATCTTGGCAGAGTATCGTACTAGCAGTAACATCGTTCTCTCTTGGAATCGTGAATCTGAAAGGGGAGCGTCATATGATTAATATGCTGATAGATGTTGTAAACTTTTTAAAGGGCATTAGCCCGCAGCTTGTAGAGATGCTCCCCGCTTAAGGGTACAATCGAATGAAGAGTAAGCTAACGAAAGGAGAAAAAATATGGGGTCTTTTGATTTAAAAAAAACTGATTTATCAAAATATAACAAGGCTGAAAACCCTTGGATTACAATTGATGACAACGGAAAAGTTGATATTGGCAATAAAATTGGTGATATTGAAAAAATAAGTTTAGAAAAACGAACTATAATTAGATTTATTAATCAGTATTTAAGAGATTGTAGTCATGAACTATCTGGCGATGATAAAAAGAACATATTATCCAGTTTGAATCTCTCAGAGGGTAAAGACGCATAACTTGGATATCTAATCTAAAGGAACTCTCCGCTTAATTTTGGAGATGTTCCTTTTATTTTCATAGGTGGAGTACTGCTTTCCGTAATCCATTATAGGACTCAATGCTTGTAGAATTAGCCATCTAGTTTGCCCCTTGTCACTTCGCTGGTACTACCCCTAATAGTTGTTCAAGGCATTCTATAGCCTAAATAGTTAAATGTTTCTTAGTACCAATGATATCATAAAGTTCCGAAAAATAATTTGTAAATGGCACTTTCTACTATAGCAAACAATATTCGCTTTAAATATTGGCTTCCTGTATACTAAATTTTAACATAAAGTTCCGATACTCACCATTTTAGGAACTTTACATTGGTTAGTAGAAAGGGGAGCTCAGCATAGAAAAGCGGACATCAGCAAAAAAGAAAGCTAAGGAATTAGCCAAGTATCTGAGAGGGGAACGTCCTGATTACGCTTACCTCAAAATTCTGTTTCAGCACTTAAGAGCCGAATTGGAAGTTGAAATACCTAGATCAAATAAAAAGCTACCTTATGTACCCACAGAAGAGGATCTAAAGAAATATTATGATATTGTTTGGAAGTCTAGAAACTTCCAGGACATGATGATAATTAAAACACTTCTTTATACCGGCGCAAGAGTAAGTGAGTTGATCAACGTTAAGCTAACCGATATTGATTTTAACTACTGCCAAATTCGTATAAATAAAGGAAAAGGAAACAAGGACCGTATTGTCCCGTTTCCCCAAACATTTAAAGAAATGCTGGCCATGCACGCTGATTCTATGCGAAATAAATCTGCGGTCTATCTGTTTGAATCATCTTGGAAGAAAAAATATACGGATCGGGGAATTCGGAAGATTTTATGTAAGTATTCAGAAGAGGCCGGGCTAGAACAAAACTTATCGCCTCATAAGCTGCGTCACTTTCTGTTGACCTGGTTGAAAAAGCAAGGGATTGATGATGCACTTATTCAACCGTATTCAGGCCATGAAAGTAGAAAATCTCTTGAAATTTACTCAAGATTGGCTATCACTGATGCCCAGCGGGAATATGACGAAGTTATTAATAAGTTTCCTATATAATATTTTAAATTTATGGATTGGTTTACATATTATAAAATAACGAAAACGATAAATCCAATAAGACCATTGATATTTAATCAATGGTCTTTGTTTTTTATGATTTTTAAAGTTGTTATATTAGAAAATGCGCTTTCATCCTACGTTTCTCTCGATTTCTGATTTTTTTGTTACGATATAACCGTCAAATTTATCAAAACTTCTTTTTGTAAAGCGTAATTGTCCCTTTTTAGATTTTGGCCAAATATGTTTAAGATACTCGTGCAATATAATCTCATTTCTCCCTTTTGAACATTTACTAGCAAAATAAATACACTCGCCAATCACCTTTACTTGTGTATGTGGAGGTAAGCCGAAATGGCTAATTATAGCGTCGCTAAAAGCTAAACCAATGCCTATTTCGATTTTAGGCAAACCAAATCTTTCATTCAAGATTGGGTTAACTACCTGATTTAAAGCTTCCAAGCAGGTATTGGCCGCATTAATTACATTATGAAGAACCTCTGCTTGTTCTTCCTTTTGTTTAGGAAGTTGAAATAATGCCAACAGACCATCTCCCAAATATTCGGTTACTGATCCCTTATATTCACGGATTATCTTTGTCATTGCTGGAAGAAGCGCTGATACTTCATAAAATACTCTTTGCATCTCACTTACACTGGCTATACGTGCACTAATGGCCTGTCTAAGATGTTTGGTTGAATCTCTCATATCTAACATAAAAGCCACAAACACATCAGACTTATATTCACTCTCACCAAGAAAAGGATGGCCAGGTATATTTGTATCCATTGCGTATGTTTCTAAAAGGGCCTTTATAAGTTCATTTTTACCGAGAGTATTGTCCCATTGCAATTCACATCGGTCAAGAATTCTATTAACGATATCATTTAATTCTTGTTTTAAACGTTCAGAAAGCATTCATAAACATCTCTTTTCCAAACCTTAGATTCAAAAAAAGGACTAAATCCACTGTATTGAATGTAACATTATTGATGAGATAAATAACGTGATAAATCCCA
The DNA here is from genome assembly GCF_000255115.2 of Desulfosporosinus acidiphilus SJ4. Taxonomy (NCBI): domain Bacteria; kingdom Bacillati; phylum Bacillota; class Clostridia; order Eubacteriales; family Desulfitobacteriaceae; genus Desulfosporosinus; species Desulfosporosinus acidiphilus. Next base: position 28,456 of record NC_018066.1, on the reverse strand, counting down.
ATGCAAAAAACACAAAAGCCATATTAACTCTATATATTTTCTTCTCACGAATATAAGATACCTTACAAACTTCCAGTACGAGGCTTTTAGTAATTTCTTCAGAGTTTTGATCCTTCATAAGGCTTTCAAAAATTTCATTTGAACTATGATCAAGTTTACTGTTATTCCTTTCAGATAAGCAATCCCACAAACTAGGCTCTGGATCTATTTTATAAAGATAAAAAGGAACTTTCGTCGTTAACCCGTCCATAAAAATATGTCTAACAGGTGAAGACATCGGGTTAATAGCTTTTATAGTTATCAATAAAGTGAACAAAAAGCTTACCAAACAAATAATAGCTACGACGAATGTAACTAAGGAATAAAACGTTAGTGGATTTTTAATATTATCAATTAATGATCTCCCCAAAGGTACAAGATAGGCCGATAAGACGCCGGAGGCTACGATGATTATCCCAGCTTTAGTATCAGTAAAACGTATTGTGTTTTGTGCATCTTCCAAAGCTTTATATAAATACTCTAATTGCGGTTTACTTTCTGACATACTGAAACCTCCTTTTAGTCTGAACGATCGTTCAACGCGTATCCCATTAATTCGCCAATAGAAAGCCTTTTAAAACCCATTTTCCCCCATTTTGAGGATGGCCATAATTTTTGAACTTCATCACTTACAACAACCTGATTATCTGATTTTGACAATTTGCTTGCTATATTTACACAGTCACCGAACACCTTAACATCGTAGTTATTTTTGGTACCTATTTTCGTCACAATTACAGAACCATAATCTATACCAACACCGCAACCGAACTCCCATATTTTATCTATTCTTAACAAAGGATTTATGACCGTATTTACTACTTTTAAAAGACTCAATCCACATAGTCCAGCCTGTTGACTAGAATAACTTTTGTTCACTCCTGATTCTTTTCCGCCAAACAAGGCCATTATCCCATCACCCATAAAGTCTATAACATAGCCTCCATATTGCTCGATCACATTACATACGCCCGGAAAGAAAGCGTGCATAGAAATAAACGTTCTCTCTGGCCCAATTACCATAGCCCTCTTAGTAGAGCTACGAATATCTATAAATAAAGGGCTGAAATTATCCTGTATGAAATCGCCAAATTCCATTCGCTTAGCTTCGTATCCCGGAATAACATCAGAAATAGGTTGAGCGCTATCCATTGCAAACTTTCTTAGTGAAATCGATTGCTTCGCTTGGTTAAAATTTTCAATAACAACCTTACGTGTGAGCTCGATATCAAAACTCAAGCTATCATCTCCTCCAATATGCAATCTATGACTCATAAAAAAACGATTTTGCGATTGACACTTGTACATTAACGAAATTCTTTATTCTTATATAATACTAAAAAGGGATAAACCCATCAATTCCCAATGGAGTGATTGTTACATTTTATGCTAAAATAGGTACAAGGAGGCTGACACCATGTATGTTGCACCTATGCTCCTTAACCCTATTGAGGAAATTCCGGAATATAACGGCTTATCAATCGTCGAGCTAAAGTATGATGGCTTCAGGACAATTCTCTCAGATATGGATGATGGAATTAAACTATTTACGAGACATCAAACAAATATAACGGATATATTCCCCGAATTACGTAACCCCAAGTTACCTTCGGGGATAGTGCTGGATGGGGAAACAATACAGGCCGATCCGGAAGGTCGGCCAATTTTCGAAGATGTAATGAGTCGCTTTCACATGCGTAATGCCTCAAAAATAAAGCACTTGGCCATATCAAATCCAGTAACATTTTGTGTATTCGATATCCTTTATTATAGAGGAAAGAGCGTCATGTCCTTACCACTACTACAAAGGAAAACAATTTTAGATGAAGTTTTGCCAAGTAATGAAAAATCCGTTATTAAGGTTCAATATATGGAGGGTTCCAAGGCAGTAGCTCTCTTTAAAGCTTGTAAGGAACGTGACTTAGAGGGCATTGTCATAAAGCAAAATAAACCCTATGTACCGGGTAGAAGACCAAAAGGATATTGGGATAAATTAATTTGCTATACCGAGACCAAGGTAAATATAATTGGCATCCGGAAGGGAAAGTTCGGGTGGCTTGTAGAATATCCAGACGGACGCTTTGCCGGTGTGATCGAATTAGCTGTACCGTTAGCGGCCAAACAAATACTCTTGGACTTTGCTAGAAAATATGGGCGAAATACCGATAAAAATATGTATTTACCTGAAGGTATACCGTGCAAGGTTCGTTATCGTTCTCTTACTAAAAATGGACTTTTACGACTTGCCGAGTTTCAGGAATTTGTTAATCCTCGGCAAATAGCATAGTGTGAAAGATCTTAAGCTCCCTTTATGAGTTACAATATTCTCAAATTAATCTTATAAGGATGTTTGCTATTGATAAAAGGTAAAAGAAAAGCTTAGGTTTGATTTAAAAATAAAATAAAATACCCGTGTCTAACGCGGGTATGGTAATCATTACCACAGAAACTTTTGCCTATTTAAAGCAACATTAAAGTGAAATGTAATAACTGCATACCTTTCGAGTATGCAGTTTCTTAAAATCCTGGTGCATGTACTATCGAAAGTACAAGACCTCTCTTCAATATAATGGCGTTTATGTCACGTTATGCGACATAATGCCTCTCTTACTCTGTAGTATAATCACTTATGTGTTAGATTTCAAGGCTTTTACGCCAGTTTAGCACTACTTTTTTCAAGCTTTTCTTTTAGTATTGCAAGTTCTTCTGTCATTTTATACATGTCATTTTGCAAAGAAAGATTTTTTTCTTCCAACTCGGCGATTTTCTTAGCCTGATCTTGTGTGAGCTGATCTAATTTATTAAACAGTCTGAATTTATGTGGGAGTACATTCTCTAGTAGAATATTATCAATTCGGTTTAACAGGTCAGTCCTAAGTTTAAAGCTCACCTTCTTTACTGCACGGTATTTACTTACCCTTCGAATCTGATCAACCTGGATAACGGAATCTTTTGTAAAGAAGAATTCCTTAGGATTCTTGGACCGCCTAAATTGCTTAGGCACATAAATCTCAAAGGGTTCATGAACAACGACATCTCCATTAGAATCAAAAGATGCTTGAGTGATGGGAGCACCTATCACCCAATCTTCTTTATTATCATATAAGACGACAAAGGGATGAGGATATCTAATTTCTGTTCCAATATTTACTGTTCCGTAGTCTAATGTCCGAATAATATCTCCTCGTGAATAGTTATAGAATCCTTGAAGTTGATTATGCTCATTTTCAAGCCATAGGTTTTCCTCCAAGATCCAATTACACGTCTTTTCGAGTTCGGCAGCTTTAAGATGTTGATCTAGTAATGCCATAAGTTTTGTAAGTTCTATAGTAACTTTTTGATTTGTAGAAGTAACATTTTTCTTTTGTTGATTTCCGCTACATATACGGACGGTTAAGTTATCAACCCCCTGCATTATACCCGCCTCGTTTCCTCTCTTTATCTCTCTCTAATTAGGGGTCTATTTCGTTGGCCAAACGAGAATGTAAGAATAACTTATACTTCCGTATGGCCTTACTGATTCCTAATCTTGATCTCGGCCTAAAGACTCGATCCTCTTAACCAAATCCTCTTTAAAAAATAACTTGATTGCTTTCTTCTCCTTTATAGGGATAAGCTTCCCCCTTTGAACTACCGCATTAAGAGCCTGCCTGGTAATTCCCAAATACTCCATAGCTTCAGAAGAGGTGAAAATTTCATCTCGAATAAACTTTTCTAGATCTTCCCGTGATTCAAAGTGGAAAGCCATAAGTTCACCTTCCCCGTTTAAAAGCAAATTTAACCTGGGATAACCTTAATACAACAGCAATTAAGAGCAGCACGTCTGCGACCGTCTGAAGAGTTCCCCCAAACGGCCAACTACGAGTCAATAGATATAAAACAATAAATACCGAAAATAGTAAGTTCGAACGAAAATTCATTGTAAGTTTATTCATAAAATGCTAGGAAAGTGGTATACTATGAGTGGAAGGGGAGGTTTCCCTCCCCTAGGGTGGCGCATTATCGTCTGTGCTTTGGCGGCTTTTGACGATGATGGGCCTTTCGCTTTGCCCGTGATTCGTATTTCTCAATGTAACTTAAAATTCTGTCCAGTATGTTGAGAATTGCAACGATAATGCTTAGAATCACGAGCAAAGTCTGAAGTTTTACCGTTTCCACTTTCCTTAATCACCTCCTTAATTATAGTATAGCAGAACCGTTGACTTAAGTCAACACTTTGATATAAAAAACCGAATCTTCCTGCCATGGCAACAGGAAACTAACCACCACTCCCTTACCTACTTCCCCCTTGATGACACGTTACCCAAGACCCAAAAGGAATACCTTTGTCAAGGGTTCCAAATTAAAAAAAATTTACGTTTTTTTAATCCCTTGACAAAATGAGCAGGGTATAATCTTCATCAGGGGGGAGGTAAACCCTAAACGTTCTCTTCCCCCCGTCGTTCCTGGACCCGAAATCCTCCTCCGGAATGCGGTCTGCGACGACCAGGAGCTGTCCGCATTTTGAATCGTAGCCACAATCGTTGTGCCTTAACTCGTTAGGCACAATGGTTGCGGCTACACCTCATTAAAGGCCCTAAAAGCCTCCTAAAAACGTCCCTCTACGTTCCCTCCTCGACAAGCGACAACAAGGCAGGAGCTTGTCCATACGCTCTATAACGGGGGATAAGCACACCGATAGCAGCATAGCGCAAGCCTCCCCCAAAGAGGGACCGCAAAAAATAACCCCTGTGAAAACACAGGGGTTTCGTCGACAAGACCCAGAGGTAAAGCCTGGAGGATTTAGTCCGAAGGACCGAGGCGACTAGCCGAGTCCGGAAGGGTTTCTGCTTCCTCACTCAAATGCGTAACCAAGCTCCCGTAAATCTGCTCTATCATCAAAGAATAACCGGCCAGAAAATAAAACTAAACATCAGAATCCCTCATGAAATCAACTTGATAATAGCCTTTCGATGAAAAATAATGGCATACGCTAACAGAAAAATCGAAACCGATATTAAAATTGATAAAAGCATAACTGAACATTCCTTCTTTCTCAAAAGACACCTAAAACTTAAAAATGTACCACTTACAAGCGCTGCAGTCATACTTCAACTCAATCGGACGCGACAAGCCATTAACGTCGCACTGACACCTATATAGAAAAAACTTTTGCTTGGCAACCGACTCAACCGATTTAGTAAAAATCTGTTTAATAGAAATTACAATCGGTTCACCATCATCATCCGAAGTCCTCAATCTCAACGGATGAGGTAAATCATCAGGAACAAAATGCGCGATCATATCAACAGGCTTCATAAGAATTTTCATATCACAAAGCCTCCTCAATAAAAAGATTATCATGAGTGTAAAAAAATAACAAATAAATTACTGACTCGAATTCCAAAACTCTTGAAATGTAGACTTAGCATGAGAAAGCAACACCTGATCAGACGTAAAAAGATCAAGCTCATGATTAAACGTACCGGACGAAGAAAAGGCCGAAAAACTCCAATTCGCGCTACCAATAACCAGCGTGTGATCGGCAATCAACATCTTAGCATGAAGCACCTGGCCCTTCGGATACATACGGACCTGAACACCGGCAGCACGCAACGAATCAACGACCGACCGATTCTGAGCAGACTCTAACTGAGAATCAAGAACCACTTGCACGTTGGCCCCTGCTTTAGCACATGCTTTAAGCTTATCAAGCAAAGAACGATTGGAAAGCTCAAACAACGATGCCTGAATAAAAGAAGAAGAATCTAACGTTACAAGCAGCTTACTAAGTAACGTTTGGCCAGAAAAAATCGACTGCCCCATATTCGTTTCCTTGACAACACCTGCAGGTATAGATCCGCCGATCGAAGACCAGTCCTTTTCAAAAATGGCCTGAGCTTCTTGTGCTGCAGAACCCTTTAAGAAAACATCTGCATCGGCATTCTTATAACTCCCTTTACCCCAATTCATACCACCAATTAAAAGCTGAGAATCATCAATAACCAACAATTTAGCGTGTTGAATCCCTCTGCCGCCAATTAAGGGATCACGAGCTACTAAAACCGAAACATGATGGGCTTTCAATTCAGCCACAGAGCGTTTGCTCTGTGGTTCCTGGGCATCCAGAAGAACCAGGACCGGAATCCCTTTGTCCCCATCATCTTCAAGGAGCTGCAGCTCTGAAGGGCTTCCTAACTCATACATTTCGAGCAAAACAGAGGACTTCGCAGAACGAAGCATCAAATCAGCCTGGGAAAAAATTTGATCCCCCTCTAAAAACAAAGACGAACTGTTTTGCGAAGTATCAACCTTAGACTGAGAAACAGCCGTAACCGGCTGTGATGATTGAAAGGAACAACCAGTAAGTATCATGCATAGCATAAGCGTAGTAAGAGGGACTAATAAACGATGTTTTAAAAACATTACATAAAACCTCTCTATTAAAGATAATTCTTTAAAGAAATTTAATTGACTCTGAATACTGACTAATCATTCTGAAGTACTATTTTCAAAAGGATATACTCAATAATCCAAGCAATAAGAGCAAACAAACAAGCTATTGCTGATAAGGTTAGCAAAAGAGACAGAACGCCAGTAGCTATAAAAGCTAATCCTTGAATTTTAATCATATGAACGACTAATTTACAGCCTACATAAAAAATAATACTTATAAAGAAAAAGATAACGAAAGCAAACCGTGCTAATTGCTTATGTTTTTTATGCTTTTCAATTTCATAATTGTCATAGATCACTATGAATCCCCCTTAAAAATTTCATAGTATATTAAACATTTCTCTATCATATATTGTTCTTTACTTATGCCGTATAACTGCTCACAGTTTTTTTGCTTAATCTTTTATAAATCTTAGAGAATGCTAGAATAGCAAATTTATATACTAACAAAGAACTAAAACATAATAGCATTGCTATCCAAATGCCTTGACTTCTATGATCTGAAAAGTAAGACCAGTGGCCTATAGCACTGATAATATCTGCAATGTAATGACCAATGATAACAGGATAAATGTTTCTAAACAAAAAGAACAATAATACTGTAGGAATTGCAGAAAACATTGTGGGATAGAATGCAGTACTAGGATAAAAAAAGGTGTGAATGTAACCAAAAAATGCTATAGTTGCTAGAAATGAAACAATAAAATTCAATATTCTATTGAACGGCAAAACCTTTAACAACGTTAAGGCAATTAACGATTTAAGAAATTCCTCATTCATAGCAACTAATGGTAAATTGAAGACAGAGTCAATAAAATCCGGTGTACTTGTAACCTTATGTAATATCCCTTGAGGATCATTAGTATTACTCAATAACGTTCCTAAATGAGAAAAAAATCCAATCAAGATAAAACATAAGATGCCTAAGAAAATGGCAGGTAATTCATCCTTTTTCTTCAAGGTAAAATACGGTCCATAGTCCAGGCGACCTAAAGTTAAACCTATGATAATACCTAACCATGGAAGAGACCACTCAAAGAAATAGATATGAGATCTATTATTGTAAGCAACCTTCAAGAGAGCAGGAACTAGAACCAAAAGCGATAAATAAACACTATACCGGAACTGTTTATTTTTGATAAGATTCATATTCAATTCAACTCCTCTTTGTAAATAGGCACATCTCAGAAAATATTTGAGATGTGCCCCACTGTATAGTGACCTATTAATCCGCAAAATTGAGACCTTTTCTTTTTTTCTTAGGCTTACTGCTGGAAAATAGGGGGGAAAGTAATAAAGAATCATTCTCCTCTGACGGAGCATCTTCCTCCTCAGCGAGACTAAGAATACTGAAACTTTCCGTATTAGTCTTTTTAATTACTGGTTGTCCAACCAGTGCCCGCCGATCTAGCCCCTCTAAGAAATTAGGCGTATCATCAACAACCGTCTTTGAACCCTGCTCAAAGCGCTCTCGAATCTCACTAATGCGCTCCATCGGATAAGGTAGGCCGGTTACAATGGTAATAATTCGAATCTTATCAACTAAGCTTTCATCCGTCACAAACCCTCTTTGGCTTCGAACATTGGGAAGAAGATCTGTAAGCTCGGCATAAAACCGTTCGAAAAGAGCCTGGTGCTTGCTAAACATAATCGGCGCGCAAGCAACCAGGAGACCAAAGCCATAGGTATATTTATTATCAATATGCTGCTCCGGATTTGAAAACTCGTCCGGGTAAAAATGATGCTCATTCGACCAGGATTTCAGGACAAACTCCCTCAACATTTCTGCCGAAGTAGCCTTTGATTCCGGAACTTCAATTTCGTAAATAGCCCCGCAGCGCCCCATACGTATGAGTCTTTCAAAATCCTCTACATCCATGGTCGCTGTTGATTTCTTACCAACATAACTAAGCGTATGCTGCAGAGGTTTCCAGACAAGCTCATTGACAGCTGCCAAAGTCGTTTTTTCATTCAGTCGCTTATAAATCTTGTTATTGTCAACGAGAAATAACGTATCAAAGGTTCGGCTAGAACTGATTTCTTGCAGACCAACTAAAACGTTTCGAGAGCTTAAGGGATCAAGAAAACTATCTTCAGGAAGAGTCATGAGTCCGAGAATTGGTTGGTCTGTAGCTTGTCGCAACGTTCTAGCCAATAATGGAGCGATACCGTTTCCGGAACCACCACCCATAGCAGCTGTTATCATATAGGGACTATCTGCCGAATTACGGCCAAAGATCAGCCCTAAACGTGGCCTAACTACATCTTGTAAACTATCTCGAAAAAGTTCTGCGCCCTTGGTAGCGTCTTTACCAGCACCCCGTTTAGGGTTATCCGGATTAAGACAATGAATCTGATTGCTTTCCGGAAGCGCCATTTCATCACTGGTCGTAGTATTTATACCGGCACAATTTTCAAACAGTCCTAACTTATCACCGGCAGCTAACATATTGGAACCACATTGACCACAACCAATACCAAGAAGAGGAACATTGATTTCAGGTTTCTTATAAGCCATTGTCATATGAAGAACTCCTTTCTTTTTGTGAGCCATAAAAGAACCTCCTTAAATAATCTTCAGCACATTTTCAGCAAAATCACTGCCAAAGTCCGTAATCTGATAAAGCTTGGCTTGTCCAGATTGAGTAAAACTAATAAGCTGCAAAGCCTCAAGAGCAGCCAAACTGGTATTAGTTTTTTGTCGATCCTTCTTAGTTTCAAAAGTGAGGGAAATAACTGTCATCGGAGACGTAGCCTTAGCTAAAGTTTTAAAGGCAATTTTGGTTTCTTCCGGAAATGCAAGCCAGGACGCTTTCACAAATCTTATCAAATTGTTTTGGCAACACTCATTGAGCTCATCCATAAAAACAACCCCCTTAATTTTTTAGCGTGTATATAGAAATGTGTGAATAAATAAATGAGTGAATGGATGTATTTAACTTCCTATTATAAATGCTATCATGGCCAAAAAAGGTTGAGAAGAAGTTGACTTCCAAATTGAAAAAAAATTACGGCAGGGTTTCCCCTGCCGTAATTGAATAAGAAATGGCCTATTAATGTGACTCTCTTCTGTATGTTCTAAACTATTATCTGAATCGGTAAACCCGTCGTGCAACCATTCTACCCTAAAAAATGAAACCATTAATAGACGTTTGACGCTTATTATAATCTCTCCACACAAGCCCTGATATAATCCCGCTACAAATTAATGCAAATGTGATTAGTCTAAAGGAAAAATGATAATAGTTAATACACAATATTATCCACCAGATAATAATTGCAATTTGAGAAAGAGTTCTTGTATATCGACTGGAAACTAATTTATTGGAAAATAGATCGGGAAGGTTTTTTTTATTACAGAACGTTTCAATTAACAGAGATAAAAAAACCACTCCATCTTGTGAAATTGGAAGTAAATTTGTAACTCCAAAACCAATAAAAGCAAATCCAAGCAAAAACACAAGAATAATTCTTATCAGAAGTATAAGATTGAAAATGAAAATCATCGATGGAAAATGATAATGGATAATAAAATAAATTGTCTTAAAAAAATCATCCTTTATTGTTAATCCAGGATATATTAGTTTAGTCATATTAAGTAATAGAACACCAAAAGCAATATTAAAAAAACTTGGTGCCGTAACAGCAATAATTTGATTGCCCAAAGACAACTCCGTTTTAAATGACTCCAAAAAATTACAATGATTCTTTTTTACCCTTTCAGCTGTCCCTTTAGAAAAATAAATATGCAGATTTTCATGAATTTCAACTTCATAAAAATAAAAGAAAACTAATAATCCAATTATGATCATAATGTTAACAGCAGCATAAAAATACATTCTTTTAACCTCCGTCTCAGTCCAAGCTATCAAGCAGACTTATAGGCACTCTCTATTAAAGATACACTTAATTAATAAATATTGAAATATGAACATTAAAAAATTATATTAGATTAGAGGTGATTTTGTTTTCAGTTCTTAGTTTTCTTTGCTCCGTAAAAAAAGAAACGCGACGGAAACCCGTCGCGTAATTCATAATCAGTGTGTGATAACTACTATTGGTGGTTTGGCATGAAAGACCGTTACATAATGAGGGGTAATTGTCGGACCGCTAGGATTCCCTCCAGAATCTTTAGCCTGAAACGTAAAGGTAAGCTGCGTTTGATCCGGTGTACTTGGATCGACAACGTATGAGCCCTGCCAATTTACTAACCCTGGTGCCGATCCTGATGTAGCCGCCATGGTCCCTGAAGGCAGGATCACGGACGGACCGCCGTTTACAGACAAGCTCACTTGAACACCGGATACCTGACCTGTCGTCTGTGTATAGAGTGTTATTGTTCGATCTGCTTCAGTAGCCGGTAGATTAATAGTATATGGGTTCAAACTCGCTGAAAAGATAGATGGCAACCCACCGATATTCAAATCAATATAATCTAGATTTGATTGAGGTTGGTTCACAAAGGCAGTTGTGTTTGTGGCCCATACTGGGATCTCAAATATCTGACTTGGCGTGCCTTGAGGTACCGTATAGGTGCCGGTAAAGGTATTTGAGTAAGGAATTGTCCCAGTGACGGTTGAACCAACCTGAATTGTAGTTCCTGAGATTGTCTTGGCCCAAGCCTGAGTTGCGTAGCCAGTTGTTTTAACAGTGATTGTAACCGTCGCTGGACCTGCTGAGACATTGATCACAGGATTAGCTAACTGTTGAGCCGTAGTGACAATCGTATTGGCAATCGGAAGCGTTGCTGTACCTGTTACCGTCTGATAGCCCCCTGTTGACTGTTCAATATAAGGCGTTTGAGCTCTTATATTCAGATACGTAGGAATCACATTGCTCACATCCGCATTTGCCGGTACTGTAAGCCCCTTAATCGTCCACTGTCTCGTTCCTTTACTATCAATATCAATGTAACTTGTCGCTGGAATAGAATAGGATGTGTCCCAACTCACATTGAGGGAATTGATCCATCCTGAAGTGAGTACAATTGCATCCACGGTCCCTGTTGGTGCCCCTGTAGTAGCTCCAGCATAGGGATAGGTTTGGTTAAATGTTGTCGAAATAATTTGAGGGTTATTTACAACTAGAATTGTTTTTTGATCCGGATTCCCTGTAAACGCAGTTCCATTATTAACGTCTTTTGGGGTATATGTTAAGGTAATTGACTGTCCGATCCTTGCACTTGGCGGGATAGTATAGCTGCCTGTCCACATGTTTCCAGCAGACGTAATTGAGCCAATAGGATTAAGGGAAACACTCGAACTTGAGAAATTATCCTGAACTGTAACAGAGCTTGCATAACCATTGGTTGTCGCATCTATAGGAACTACTTGACCTGGGGATGCAGTTTGTGTACTGACATGTCCAAATACGTCTAAATGACGAGCTACGGTAACAGCCGTATAAACTGGCCCGTAAGATACGCCAGAGGGGGAAACCGCTGTTAAAGCAAATGTGAGAGGGCTTCCGTCTGGTACATTATCTGGTACCTGATAGGTGATATACCAATTGGTTTTATTACTACTGAGCATATTCGGAAGTGCAATAGAATAGGGATTGATTACACCGTTTGTTTGTGCTTGTCCGGATACCGAAATATTAATATGATCAGTTGAACCGGATGTCGTTGCGTAAACAGTAACAATATTTTGGTTGGAAAGGTATAACTGTCCATTGGCAAATGAAATGTTATTCCAATTTCCCGAAGGCGGCAGCGTGTCTAAAGCCCTTAGCGTTGTCTCACCTGAGTTTATTGTAAATGATGCTGTGGCCTGTTTTATACCGTTCCCTAGATTAGTAACCGTTGCCGGGACAGCTACCCATCGAGGACCGGTCCAAAATACGATTTGTATATCCGAATTATCGGTACCATCTGTTTTATACAAAAACGATTCAGTGTATGTTTGTCCAGCTGTAACCGAATACTGATTAGACATTAAAATCTCAGAATTTGTGTTACCTGATCTACTTACTCTTGGCACTTGCCAAAATCCATCCGATTGTTGAACACCTACTGATTGCCAACCATCTGAAGAATTCCATGTAGAGAAGGTACTTAGATCAGTAGCATTAATCAAATTGAGATTTGATCGATGCGACCAAACTGGATCAGTCGCGCTTACACTTGTTATTTCTAATGGTGGAGAACCTACTGTAACATTTAAGTAGAGTGGTACACTATTAGGCTGATTAATAAATACATTGTTGTATCCTACTAACCAAATAGTATAGGCTCCCGTTGGTGCATTTGAAGGAATGGTGAAATTAACCCACCACGTATTATCCTTGGGGATCGTCGCGACCGCCGTATTAGCATTCATATTGAAAGCTATTGGATTACTCGGATTAGATGGATTTGTCCCGTAAGCAACAACACCTAACGCATAACCTGTAGATGCCGTGGATACTGTAATTGTTTGTCCAGGAGATACATGAGTTGCCGAAGTACTTGCATTCGATAACTTTATTGTATTTTTGATATTTAACACAATTGAAGTAGATACTGATTGGTGTTTAGAGTCACTAGTATTAAGCCAAGGTGACTGCGAGGTCACATTAACAATTACCTGTGAATTAATTGGTGCATTGATGGGTATTTGTAAACTCGCTGTCCAGGAATTTGATTGAGGATAGGAGTAATCACTAGGAGTAAAGTTTATTGTTATTGGCGTGTATGATGATGTTGAACCTATTGAGTATGTTATAGAATTATTTGCAAATAAATTTACTGATGCGATAGTTCCATTGGTTGGGATAAACGAGAGTTCGCCATTAACATTTTCACACAATTTAAATATATTATTTGGGATTGTAGTATAAGAGGAGCTGTTTAAAGCGTATATGCCATATGGTAATATTGTTGAAGTGCTGACAGGTGGATAGGTTAAACTTGCGTGGCCAGAGGAGTCTGTAAACCACCCCCATCGCCAACCATTACCGTTACCATCTATAGCGTATAGGGTCCATTCGCCAATATATAAATATTTTATATTAGATAATCCAGATACTAATGAAGGCGTACTTGAACCATAGACCTCCACCCCATGAATAGTGTCCCATATCCCACCCCAGTGATAGACCGTTCCATCGGATTTTAAAGCTAGGACATTATTGCTGTTGTCTGCTATATCTATTATTCCTGATAGTCCTGGTATTTGCACAGCATTTGAAGTTGGTGATGCTCCACCTAAACCACCATTACCAGACGAGTCAGTGCCGTAAGACCACACAGTTCCATCAGATTTTAACATTGTAACCATTCCGTATAAAGACGTAGAAGCTTTTATTATATTAGCTGTACCAGGTATTACATTACCATTGATATCACAGACAGTACCATCTTTTTTTACAAAATACAAAGCCCCATTTCCGGTTGAAATTGACGCTATATTATTGAGAGCAGTTACTTGTACCGGTGGCCCCTCACCTTCAAACGTTTGATTGCGTCCCCACCCTACATAAATTTCAGAGCACTGCCCCCAAGCCCACACAGTCCCATCAGATTTTACACCATACGTATTGTAGGTATAACCTCCTCCAGGCATGGCTATATCTACCATACCTGTAGTTACCTCTGTAGGTGTCCATATGTCTGTACCGTTACTACCTGCTATTCCAAGCTGATATTCTCCATTATTCCCCCATGCCCATACTGATCCGTCAGATTTTAGCAGCATCGAATACTGGTCATTTTGCTGATTAACAGACAATGCCTTAGCTATATTTTTCGTTGAAGCATAATCTGTTGGCGTATTACTATTGACCGTATTCATATCGCCATACTGTCCATAGGCATTTTGTCCCCATACATGCGCCGAATAATCTGCCGTAATTGCTAATACTGTTCTGCAATCATAGGGTCCTGACGCAATTCTTAATGTGTTTATTAATCCTGTACTCACAAATGTATATGATGTGTTATTTGTGCCATTTCCTAATTGACCGTCTCCGCCGTAACCTGTGGAGTACACCGTATTGTCGTTACCTATAATTGTAGTACTGTAACCGCAGGCTACAATTGATTGACCTGACCATCCTACCATTCCAGCTGGTACATATGAATCTCCGTTATCCCCTTTGCCCAGTTGCCCATATGCGTTCCATCCCCAGCCATAAAATGACCCGTCAGTGCTCTGTAGTACTGAGTGATACATACCTCCAGATACAAACTTTGCATTCGTGATTCCTATAACTTGTACTGGTATACTTCTATTTGTGGTTGTTCCGTCACCTAATTGACCGTAATTGTTGTAACCCCATGACCAACAGGTTCCATCATATGCCACAGCTAAACAGTGATAAGCACCAGCACCTATACAGGTTATTTTTGGTAAGTTTTGTACTTGTAATGGCGTTGCACTACACGAATAAGTATTATTTCCAAGTTCTCCGTTATATCCATAACCCCATACAAATACAGCCCCATCTTTTCGAAGTGCCATACAATGGTATCCACCACAGCTAATTGATACTATGTTGGATAGCCCTGGGACCTGTACCGGTGTCGAGCTATTTGAATATGTTCCGTTACCTAATTGCCCTTCGGTACCTCTACCCCAAACGAATACAATACCATCTGATCTAAGTGCCATACTAGTTGAATCTCCGGCACTTACTCCTACTATGCTCGATAGACCTGATACTTGTACCGGGGTGCTGCTATTAGCGGTAGAATTATTACCTAGTTGCCCGAAAGTATTACTTCCTGCTGACCATACTGTAGAATCTGAACGTACTGCTAATGTATGACCTGAACCAGCTGCTATAGTTGATTTAGTTGCGTCTATTTGTACAGGCTGCGCCAAAGCCGTAACTTTATTTGAAAAACCAGTGGTGTTTGCTGATAAAGAAGTCCATTCTGTCGGAGCCAATGTTTTTGGATTAGCCGTTGCAGTCACAGTCATGTTATTTTCTACAAAAGTGTAATCCGTATTACCCATTATGTTATCGATCCATTGGTTTGAAGCGTAGAAGGTAAAGGTTATTGTATCTCCGATCTTCATATTAGATGGCACGGTATAGCTGAAATTGCCTGTGCTAGTTATTTGAACTGTGTTTCCCATATTATCTACTGCTCGCCCCGAAGTTGTTGCACTCCCTAATGTAGCCTTAAGAGTCAATACCTGCCCAGGGTAGGCATCGTGACTGCTTACTGAACCGACTATTGAGGGTCTCGGAGGAAAGAACGGTGGTGGAGCAACATAAACCGGAACTGTTGGAAATTTATAATTTAAAAGGCCGCCAGTTGTGTTTCCTGGGGCTGTACTTGTCAGAAGAGTTTGGCCATAGTTATAGGCCGTGATAGAAGTACCCGTCCATGAGCCGCCAGGTTGAGAAGCATATCCGTAGGTCGAGGCATTTGAGTTGGGTGTTTGATTTCCAGTGCCATTACCTGGAACGCTCACTGTCTGCTTAGAGGTGTACTGCTGCATCATCGTATATGTCTGATCGCTGGCTATCCCTGCGACAACCGTAATAGACCCCCCATTAGGCTTAACCTGGCTCATCACGCTCTGGATCATGGAAGACGTGACCGACCCACCTGTACCACCCGCAATGATGATATGCTCACCGTTGTTGAGGGCAGTAACCATCTGGTTGACAGCCTGATTCGCTTGAGCAAGGCCATCAATTGGTACGACCGTATAGTTACTCCCTACATCAGGGACATCCCCACTTGCTCCGAAAATAGTATCTGCATAAACTGCAGAACAAGCAAAAAGAAAGAGAATTACAATGGACGAAAAAATAATGCTTAATCTTTTAAGCATTAAAAAAACCTCCCCTCTAACTATATATATCTGAGATTTTCCACTTGCCCATTTCGAAAACGAATTTGATTTTCAGAGGTGGAATTGATTTCATGTCTTTACCTATGGATTGATTCAAGAGTACCGTGGCCAACGCTTCCTGATCAGTGGAGCTATTCACTAACAAACCGCAATTCACCAGGGTCAACTTTAAGTTATTTTGGGCTAAATACTCTTTCTCATCTTTGAAAAGTTTCTCATACTTTGGTAAATTCGACTTCTCGGAAAACAAAGCTTCATACTCTTGTAAATTTCCCTGCATTCTGGAATCGAGTAACTGATTTAAATCGTTCAAGAGAAGACTATACCGAGCAACTTGATTTTGTCTTTCAATATCTCCGTTGGCCGGGATCGGTCGGTCAGATCGGTTCATGAAGTGAGCATCTTGAACCTTCCACCCACCGGCCTCCTTGAAAAGGACTAGATTTAACTGCCCTAACGTAGGATAATTCACACCCTCTGGATGCCCAGTATAGTAGATGCATACTTCCAATGCGTTTTTCCTACGATCGACGAAAAGGATCTTATCTATTTTGGGATTTAGCTTTTTGCGGTTTTTAAAGGAATCATTCAAACTCGAAAGGTTTCTCTTTACGAAATCATCCGTGGATATACTTTTTATCGTTGCATCAAAGTTCTCAAGCGAAACACATGTATCTAAACTATTCAAATACTGCGTTGCAACAGATTTAATTTCATGATTTTCATATGCGTCATGGCCAAAATAACCAGCTAAACCTAAAATAACGATAGAAAAGACAGTAGCCATGACAGCTACTGTCCTTTTCTTGAAACTCTTCATATTATTTTTCTCCTTTACCAGTTGTCATTATACTCCCAATTACTAGCTAATATCTGACGGATGCTTGTCACTACACTGTCCGATACAGCACCCGGACCACCGAAAACCACTAAATTAGGATAAAAGCTTTTCGTGCCTCTCCATACAGGATCATGTTCTTCATAGGCCAGGTCCTTCAATGCTACTTCGGTTTCAGGCAACACCGAGTTAGGATCTGTCAGAATAATATATCCTTTATGTCTTGCAGCCAAAACTGCACCCGCAAGACCATCCATAAACTTTTCTCCTTGAACCACATAAACTATAGAATCACTGTAATGACGTTGAGTTCTTTTAGCGTTTGTATCATATACATTTGTTCCTTTAAATGTCACAAAATTTTTGTCTCCAGCATATTCCGTCTTCAGTGATACCGTATCTGATATGTTTCCGAAGGCCATTCTGATGTTGAATTTTGACGCAAAATCTGATTGATCTTTTGAAAGTCCATTATCGTCAACAAGTAAAATCGGATAACCCCAATATGCCGAATCTGCGGCACAGCTCAGCGCGTCCCCAAAATTATTCAAACCCGCGAAATACACTTCATACATATTGTTTGGATACTGTTGTGCAACCAGTAACGATGTTTCCGGTGCATCTTTTCCACCTATTCGATGAATATTTGTATAGCCCATAGAAGCAAGTTTTTCCTCGAAGGTCGTAGGCACCACCACAGTCCCGCCGAGAATGTAAATGTCTTTATCCGTTGCTAAGTGCTTGGACATATAATCTAACGTTTTTTGGCTTGTAGCCATGTCCGGCGAACTATCCACTAGAAGGATTGGTGCTTTCTTATATTCAGCTAAAGGAGCGCCCACGATAGCATCCTCCCAACTGTTTCCTGATGCCAGAACAATACCGTCGAATTGCCCTCCGTTGTTCCATTCGGACGTGCTTCCTAGCCTATCAGCGATTGCTATAGCCGTATCATATTGATCATTTCCGTAGATCCGTTCATAAGGAACTTTTGAGATGTCCGGAGCTGTATCAGCCAAGGCAATTGAAGGAACCGCCAGGGTCAGAGCAACCAAAAATATAGCGATAAGCTTTTTCATGAATATTCCCCTCTCTTTAGTCTGTCTTGATATTGGCGTTTGATTTAAGTTGAGTCAATAAATCCTGGACTTTTGTAGATTCTGTCTGAGATCTAAACGCCTGTTCAACTTGATTTTTAACTTCTTCTAATGTTTGATTTCCGGTAGCCGTTATTTTTAAGACTTCGTAAGCTTTATCATTGAGTTTGAAAGTTTGTAGTTGGTTCAAAACCAGTTTATTTACCTGTATTTCTTGTTGAATCTGAAGAGGCAGCTCCGAGTAGCCTAGGGATACTTCTTTTACGGAACTCAGCTTTTCTCTGGCCTCTGCCTCGGTTTTACCCTCAGCTTTTAAAGCCGTGTATGTGGTGTACTCATAGGAATGGGATTTAAAAAAATTCGTCAGCTCTTCGTCGGTAACAGTAACAAGCGAATCAGAAAGGGCTTGAATAAGAAGTTGGTTTTTAACCATATCCTTCATATTTTCCAGAGTATACCCTTGAGCTTTCAGAGATTTTTGCATTTCTCCACTAGCATTCCAACTTTTCAGAGTTTCGGAATAATTTTTCTCCACTTCGCTGTCAGACACTTTAATCCCTCTTTTTTGGGCCTCCTGGATCAAAAGGTTCTGATTTACAACATTATTGATTACATCTAGTCGTAACGCTTTCTCCTGATCATTCGATACCTTACCCATTAGCTGCTCTTGAGCCTTTACAATAGCGTCAATTTGGCTATTGGGGATTGATACATTATTCACGGTTACAGCTCCACCACAGCCAGTTAATAAAAATATAACTCCGATAGAACATAATTTCTTTATCAAAAATAGTTCCTCCCTTACCATACCCCAAAGCTTCTTTGGAGTATCGAAACGAATAACTCGATTAGCACCCTTCCCAACCTTATAAAACATTTCAATAAATCCGCAACACAAACCATTTTATTTAATATTAGCTCCGAAGAAAGTCCGACCAAAATCGGACCTTCTTCGGAAACAGCCTAAAACGGAATATCATCATCAAGATTAACCTCATGTCCAAACGATTGGTTCCCCCCAGGAACGTCCTCTACTTGACCGCCACTATCCTTCGGACTCAACAGGTGAACATTTTCACCTATAACCTCTGTAACCCAACGTTTTGAACCATCCTGTGCGCTATAAGAACGTACCTGTATTCGCCCATCAACGGCAGCCATTTTTCCCTTTGCTAAATAATTCGCGACAAACTCGGCGAGTTGTCTGTAGACAACGCAAGGAATAAAGTCTGTGTCCCGTTCTCCCTGTGCATTCTTAAAATTACGATCAATCGCTAACGTAAAATTTGTAACGGCCACTCCGGTCGGTGTATAGCGCAATTCGGGGTCCTTCGTCAATCTCCCAATAAGAATCGTTTTATTAAGCATTAAAAATCATCCTTTCCAAAATAATTTAATTTGTGATTTACCCAATTTTTTAACCAGCTATCTGAATTACAAGCCCCCCTTCCGTAAGGTCAAATAACAAATTGGTCTCTCCAACAGTGAATTCACAGCAGCATTCTGCACAATAAAAGCGATTAATGCCAATAGCCCCCGTAAAATGGCCTCTACACTTCGGACAAGGAACCAGACTCCTAGGAGTCGGTACCCGGCGCGGTTTATGGATCTGTACCTGTTTTTTAACCATCGTCTTAATCGACATACGCTGCCCCCCTAAAATAAAGATTTTAGAAAAAGACGGTCTGGCCTGGACCAGACCCATGAGGAAGAGGATTAACACTCATGGCCAAAATGCTCCTGTAAAAAAGCAAACTGACCGTCATAAGAAAGCTCTGCAAAATCCAAGGCTTTAGGTAAATACATACTTTTTTTAATAACAAACGACTGTCCACAGCTAGGGCAAGTAATCAACTCTTCCCCCTCGGCAGAATCCCGTCCTGGATCATACTCAACCCAGAGTTCTGAACAGGAAGACTCTGCAAGAAAACGTCTCACGGCAGCCCGAAACAACTCTTCATCAAAGGTCGGATCAACGAGCCTCGCTTCCGGTTCCGCCACAAAAAGGAATGCCTTTCCGGAAGGTAGCCTAACTTCAGCGGCAAACGATTCAGCCGGCTGACCAAAATCCCAAAAAATCAAAACTTCCCCAGAAATCGAAGTGCCCGCCAGAACGCTGCCCATAAGCTCATCTCCTCACTTTTCCAAACTATAAGAATTAGCACGTTCCCAAGCCTCGCGCTCCGTCCAACCGGAACCCTTGCGCCCATCGGTCAGCTCAACACCTACACACTCCAGATTCGCGGTCATGGACCACTTGTTCCCATATACATCAATTCCATGATAAGGACAAAACCCCAACGTCCCCGGATTATCTTTCTTCCACTTGACATCAGGTTTCTTCAGTTTTTCAATCATCTCAGACATGGTGCAACTCCCTTCCACTCACGAATGACAAGGACTCCAACCGCAGACCGGACAATAAATACAACCACTAGCAGGAACAAGACGATTACCACATTCTTCGCAAACAACTAATTTATCCATGACGCTTTCCCCTCTCCTTAGCAATTTTGACTCTCTTCTGTATCCTGACATCATCCATCACCGTGATAACCACCGCGACAGACTTTCCCTCATATGTACTAATAGCTACTGCAAATCCACAATAGCCCTTATCTTTAATTTCACCATCAATCCGGAGAGTGTCCGGATGGCCTTCATATTCAGCCCAACACACAGGATGCTTTAGAAGACGACGAATATCCTCCGGAGAAATTGAGCGCTGCGCCATTCTCCGCGCCGCATGAGCTGAAAAGAACACCTTATTCCGAAAAGCCTTGCGAACCTCTCCAATCGTTATCATCAACCATCCCTCCCTCTGTAACTATTATAACATTGTGTACATACGTTGTCAATAGTTACGAAGAAAGTAAGGCATTTCCCTACCCAAAAGCCCGACCCAAACAAATGTTTACATCTTGCATCTCCGAGCCGGTCGTTTCCCCCGGCCAGGGTCGGACCAGTATTACGCATACATCAGGCCGGGATATAAAGTTGAGCGACCCCAGAGAATCACTTCTTTATGCTCCAGGCTGCTGAACAGTCCGTCTTGAAGTAGACAGGGTCCCCGTGTGGTAAAATGAATCGCCGGTGAGGGGCGCTGACCCCATATCGTCACACCTTAGCAGAGCCCCTCACCGGTGATTAACCCCAAATACACGGGGTGGCTACTTCAAGATTGCCCTGGCCGCTGCAAAGAGCTGCTTGTACGTTCCGGGACGGAATAAGCTGCCCGTAAGGAACCCAATAATTTGACATACACAGACCCAAGCGACCCAGAGGTGAGGGCGTGAGACAGCCCGCCTATACACATGCAAGGCGGGCTGCCCCCATAATAAATCTTGGTAACTGTACAGAATAGAAAATTATTCTACAAAGGCAACTTAACATTCCACAAATAAACGGCCAGAGAACATAAACTCAAATAAGGACCAAACGGAAACTGGCGGTCAATCGGAAGAGAATCCTCTTTACGTCTCACCCAGCGATAGACACCAACAAACAAACTTAACATACATGCTGAAAAAATGACTAAAAGGATAGAAGGACCTAAAAATGAAGTAAGAGCAGTAATAAACTTCGTATCCCCCTGACCTAGACCATGGGGATAAACCATGGCAATAAGCCAGAAGAAACTACCCACAAAAAGCGCTGACCCTAAATTATTAATAAAAACCAATTTGCCATAAAGCAACGAATTAATCATACCGATACCCAATAAAGGAATCGTTAACTTATCCGGAAGACGCATTGTAAAATAATCAACCACGGCCAAGAGACTGGTGATAATAACGAATAGTCCCCCTAAAAAGAAATGTAAATAAGTCAACGCTCATCCCCCAATCCTTTAAAACTAAGAAGGTTCCTTTTCGGATACCCTGGCAAAATCCGTAATAGTATAAGGAGACCCCTCATAAAGCCCCCCCATAGCTTGCTTAACTGTCGTTGTCACAACCGCCTCAAGACTATACGTACTCACGGTATCTCCCGTAATAGGATCAGTCGTAGGAACCGTGTTCAAAACATTGAACTGCAAAATCTTCAGCTGGGAAGCTAACGGAGAAGAAGGCAGCGGATTATTATTGCTATCCAGTTGAAGATTTTTCTGCATATAAAGATTAAAGTTAGAAAGTGCGGTCGTTGGATCAATTGGAGCATAACCGTTTTGAGAAACCGAAATCGAGGCAGCTGCTTGCAAGGAAACCTCAATCGTATTATGAAGATCAGACTTTGTTAAATAACCTTGAGGCGTATCAAAATGAAACCCTAAGGCAATGACTACCGCAAGAGCAAAGCACAATAAATAAACCGTAGCACCTCGTTCCGGATCACGGGGAGTATTGCGAAACGACAAAGCCTTTTGCTTGCAGCGTGTCTGTCGATTGATTGGGCTTACCTGACGAATCAACCCCAGTCGTCGGATTCGAAGTAACGGCAATATCAATTTCTATCATCCCTCCATAAGGCACCGGTGTTGTTTGAGGACTTGAGACCGTAATCTTTGACGGATCGGCATTCGCCAACTCTAACGTACTTATCACTTGCTGAGTAATCGCCGAAGTAAGCCCGCCAGAAAGTTGCGCTTGCTGAAGCGCATTTTTTTTCGCGACAATTAATTGAGTCTCTAAATTCGTTTTTACGCTATCATGAAAGGAAACTAAAAGTAATGCGGCGAAAACCATTGTAAACGCAACAACTTCAAGTGTTGTAAAGCCTCCTTGAGACTTATTAACTGCCATGTTATCACCCCGCAACCCCTAAAATCCAAGAGAATCTACTTTACTTCCTGCTCTATTAAACAACGACCCAAAATGGCCTAATAAACTTGGTATTGAAATTCCTAGGAAAACTACCAGTGCACCAATTACAATAGCTATCTCCAATGTCGTGTATCCTCTTTCGTCACTTTTTAAAGACCGCATATGATCTTTGAGACGTAAATAAAAGAGGTTAAGCTTAAAAAAAGGCATAAAAAAAAACCCCCTCTATTTAGTTAATAGTGATTCCACCTACTTTTGTCATGGTGGTATTATAATTCGAGTCTATCGCAGTTCCACTATCTGAAGAAACTGTACCTACATGGGTTGAGTACGCATAAACAGCCAGGCCCGTAATAATGACTATACCTCCAATAATGATCGCTGCTTCGACCGTTAAATAACCTTTATCATTGTTCTTAAATTTACCCAGGAACGCCTTGATATTGATTAAAATATTTCTCACAGTTAATCCCCCTCAAATTTAATAAAAAGTAATTCATCCTAATAAATTCAATAGGATACCATATGAATTTGCGCTGCAGCGGAAGCTCCATGATAGAGAGATTGAGCAGCAAGATAGATAACACTTCCAAAACCGGCGAAGGCTGCTGCCCAAAAAGCATATTCAAGAGTCCTCATGTTACCCCTCCTTTCTTAGTGTTTTTTACCAGGTAATATGTGTTAACGCATCGGAGACGTGGGAAAAAGTAGTCGATAGGGTAATGGCAATCGCCAAACCTGCCGGAATCATCACAAGCAGAGCATAAAGCTTCTCGCGCTGTTTCTCCTTGTGCTCCTTCGCCTGAATTATCATGCTGTGTTTCGTGTGGTTCAAAGCTTGAATGTAATCCATCAAATTTTGACGATCTCGATATTCAAAACCATTGCTGATAATAGCGATAAACTGCTCTGTCTCCGGGATGGGAATTTCAAGCATAAGAGCATCACAGGCAGCTGTTAAGTTTTGATTCAGATATCGTTTTAAAAACCGGTTTAAAGCATCGTCAATAATTGTTACGAATGACCGGCCTTCATCAATCGCCTTGTACATATCTTTTTGTGAGCCTTGAAGTGCGTCCGAAATGTAATTAGCCACAATCATGTACTCTTTAGCTATTTCAGAATGATGCCTGCTGCGAAGATAGATCAGAACAAGATGCGGCAAAAAAAAGGAAAAACAAGCCGCAAGGATACTAATTCGAACACTGCTCAATAAGCTCGAACCCGAGAAATAGAAAAATGCAAATGTGACCATCAGAAAGAACAAAAAAATTGAACGTACCAGGGAATCAAATAAACCCAATTGATTTTCATAGCCGAGTTCGACTAAAAGTTTAAGCAACCATTGACGATAAGAATTCCAGAAAGACCGGTGCTTGGTTTCTTCTTCATCTATAAAGGAGAACAACCGATCCACCCGTTTTAACTGAGATTTTGACAGCCTTTCATAATTCGCCGTAAGCAAGGGATAAATACTAACAGCTATGAGGGCAATTGCCGCAAATGGTAAGTAACTTATCACAAGCTCTAACATCCCAAAACCTCCTATACCTGATAGTAAAGCCAAGTGAATATTGATATCTCAACGAGAACAGCAAGATACACTAACGATAAGAGAATCTTGCCCCAAGGAGTTATAAACAGGTAAATTCCAACATCGGGATTTTTATAAATAACCTGGTACAGCTGAAAAAATAAAATTCCAAAGGCCACAAGTGATAGAATCACTTGAAATTTGATACCCTTTCTTTCGTCATCACGCTTATTCAATAGCTCTTGCGCTCTCGTCGTCAGTGAAGAAATCTTCATAATCATATCTTTTAACCCCGCACTGGAAGCTGTGGCCGCATAAGATGCAAATTCTTCCCAAGATTCGTGACTAGACTGTTTCGATATCCAATAAAATACCTCTGTAAATGATGTAAAATCTCGACGTTTCCAATGGTCCAATGCTTGCGTGAATAACCATTTAGTATATTTAGGCATATAGGGTGTCGCCTCATAGGTCGCGATTTCTAAATTTGGATGGCGTCGGATCGCAGACGACAAACGAAAAAAAGCTTTCGGCGCTTCGTTTTGGTATTTATACCGGGATTTAACTCTTCCCATAAAAAACAACCAGCGAGGTACCAAAAAGCCGATAAAAAACGCCTGAACCATGGCCGGAATATTAAACTCCAATCGTTTTATATACGTCACTTTGGCACCACTAAAATTCGATAGAGAGGTAGGCTGACTAGGGATCGAAAGATATCGGGTTGTAATTAATAGAGCGATACCCGTCGAAATAAAAGCACACAACAATGAAAGCAACACCACATGATAGAAGGTCAAATGCTGTCCTTTCCATCGCAACCGGCTTAATTCAAGATCCGTCTTTAATGCCGATTGATCCGATACCAACAGAGGATTTTTATCAATTTGCTCCTGCGTAAACGCTCTCAATTGGGAACGAAGTCTCACCGGCAAGCCCCGCAGCTTATCAGAAAAGACTATAAAGAATTCGTGGCGGGTAAAGACGATAAGAAAGAGACCCAAAGCTATCATAAGAATGGCTAAGTATGGAAAAATGGAAAGATAACGGGTAACCATTAAGTTTCCCACGGCAAAAAATCCTCCTCAAATACAGCATTTGTAGCCAAAAGATTTTTCTTGAAAAAATCCGGTATACCCAGATATTCCTCATGCGCTTGATCATTCTTGTCAAACCATCGCTTAATCATTGGTTCAATCAAGGGCTCCTTCCGCTTTTTATCCCAACTTATAGCCGAAATGTTCCCCATATAACGCTTTCCGGTCTGTGAAAACCGAATTTCTGGAATAAAGTCGATGGCATCACAGACGAGTTTTAAGGCATGATCATAACTAGTGCTAGGCATGGCTTCATGATACCGATTGGCTAGACGGATAATCCCTTCTTCCGCATTACCGGCATGAGTACAAACACCACTACCTTTTTGACCGGTGAGCATATTATCAATAGCGCGGTAATAGCTCTGAGACTCCCGCAGTTCGCCCCAAAAAATTACGGTCGCTGCCGTTCGGAGGCTCATGACTCCGACCTTCTCCCAAGTTAACGAGAAATCCCCATTATGAACATAAAGCTCGCTGACAATTAACTCCGGGTTCCTTTGTGAAAGGAAAAATTCTGCAATGTCTTCAATTGTAAGGATATTCCAAGTTTTAGGTAGTTTGGCTAAATAGGCCCCCATCGTTGTTGTCTTTCCGGAATTTTGCGGCCCCACCCAGGCACTGTTTCCTTTGGATCGCATCGAGAATGTTACCAGAGAGTCTTGTCTCTCTGAAATAGAATCTAGCCTTCTAAGTTCTTCTGAAGAAAATAACTCCTTGTCCTTAACACGAATGGAGATATAATAAGTCGGTCTCGTATTAGGTGCTCGGAAAATTGTCACTCGTTCACCCGTGGGCAAACTTGTCTTATCCGTAAAGCCATTCAAATCTGAAGTCTGAACGTCAGAATAAGCCTCAATTTTATTGACAAGACGCGCCAGGTCTTCTTCACTCCGGAAAGCAATCGGCAGACGTACCCAACCATTCGGTTTTTGAACTGATATATCATAGGGACCGTAAATCCTAACCTCAGAAATCCCTTGATTCGTTCCACTGACAACTAAAGGAGTTACAGGACCATAGAGCAAAATGTCATTAAATAATTTTTCAATAGTTTCCTCGTTATTAAAACTGATGGGGATTTTATTAGAGTGAGTAATAAAATGATGAATTGCTGACCGGCAATTTTTCAAGGCCGTTTGATAATCCCCCGATTTACCATTGAGAGCCTTTGTGTAATCTTCATTGTGATTCTTAGTTAAGTATTCTGTGACTTCCTTATGAATTTTCTCGTAGTTAATAAAGTCTTCCATACAGGTTTTTTAACCTCCTGAACTTTTGGAACTTCCGCCATTTTATCAAGAAAGCCCATCAACGACTTCGTATAAGGATGCTTGTCGTTCTTAGCTATCAACTGAGCATCAAGAAATTGTTTCTGGTATTCCCTATCGGAAACATTCGGTATGATCGTATGAACAGGTATGGGCAGCAGCTTAGAAATGTAATCAAGCGTAATCGCTGATTCCGGTCTATACCTCAACAACACTAAACGAAGATCCTCAAGTCTTCCCTGACTGATCAAGGAATGAATCAGCGACCTCGTATGCAGTAATGCTAAAGGGTCGGGTTCCGTGCAAATAAAAAGAAGATCGCTTTCAGCGATCAAAAACTGTAAGGCAGAATGATGAACATTTCGGCCAGCTTCAAAGAGAATAACCTCTGAAGTGTCACGAAGTTGTTTGAAGAACTTAAACCATAAATCTCTTGAAACATTCTCAAAAGGATTCATAGCCTCCAGGTCCCCAGGAAGAATCCTTAAATTCGGTAAATCATTAAAAGGGATTGTCAAAAAATCCTCCAGAACAATCGTCTGATACCCCAATAAAAGGTTATACAAATCTACGAGAGTTTTAGTTCCCGAAGATTCTACAGAGAAATCAAGGAAAGCAGCTAAGTCCGGCTTTAAGAAATTAAAATCGACGGCAAGAACCTGTTTTTCTGGCGACATCTTCGCCATTAAATACGCCAGATTGAGTTGAAACGCTGTCTTACCTGGGCTGACTGGACTCAGGATTGACCACAGTTTGGGCACTTGTCTCACCTCCATTCGCTAACATCTGAGGTCTTGGAGCCATTTTCAACTGAGGCGTTTTCATTTGATCTAATATTAAGGACTGTTGAAAGGTCATTAACATAATTAAAGAATCCGGAGGCGCAGCATTCGGAGAAGAAAGGGCTGAGGAAATCGGATTGCCTCCGGATGAATCATTTTGTAACGCCGGTAAGAGCTCAAGGATGTTTCCTGATTTATCGGCCTTGCCTAAGACCAAAACATCGGAGAGAGATTTATCGCCCTCACTGATCGCCACCTTGTCACCCGGCTTGAGATAACTCAATAACCCAGAATTAGTAAACGAGTGACTTAAAATCACCTGATCTTTATTCATTGTGAAAACCGGCTTATCTGTAATTTTGTTTATTGTTAACGGATCGGTCGGATCAATGGTATGAACAGCTCTCCAAGTCTTAAGCTTCAATAAATCCGGAGAAATATAATTTTTCGGAAGATCCGGCAGCAGTTTCGGTTCTAGAACAACATCTTTATTAGGGTCAATAATCGCACCTTCGCCAATGGTTTTATTCAAATACGGTACAAGTTGAGTCCTATGGTAATAAAACCATGTCCAGGTTAACAATGAAATGCCTACTATACTGACTAATAACCCGATCCAAAAACTCAATTTCAATCTTCTCAAATCATCTACAACTCCCTGATAAATTCTTGCTAATTAATTACTTCCAGTCCGACCAAACCAAAAGGCAGTGATCCTATAAAAAATGGGAAATCACCTAATAACTATTGCTCCTATAATCAAGCAAACTCTGCTACAAAAAGTCTCAATAAAAATTCAAGGACAGATA